>NZ_BPLI01000019.1:0-73419 GCF_019656175.1 Bacillus sp. BML-BC051 | reverse complement strand
GATTCCTCTCTTTTTTATTTTGGGATTATGCCGTGCTTTTAAAGCTGCACTACTCCCCTTTTTTACGATGCATGTTCATCTTTCTTCTTCATTAACGCTCTCTTCTTCATTGCCTTCGTTAAATATCCGCCTTTAAATGAACGAATTTCATAAGAAGACATAAACGCTTTCGGTGCAATTTCATTAATTATTTCTAACAGTTCTTTTTCTCTAGAACGCTTTGCAACGATATCTAAGCGATAACGTATTGAATTAATACCTTCACCTTCAAATACTGTAACGCCAAATCCAGAGTGACGTAATTCATCTACTAATTCATTACAACGGTCTAGTAAACTAACTTGATACGTAATATAACCAATTGCTAATTTATTCTCTATATAACCGCCTAATAATAGTCCCGTACTAAAGCCAATGACATAGGCAACGATGTTCATCCAATTTGATAAATCTTGAAACACAATACCTAAACTGACAATGTAAATAGCTCCTTCTAACAATCCAACACCAGCAGCGGATCTTGTTTGATTCTTTACAAGCAAAATCGTACGGATTGTCAAAATGGGAACGTAAATAATTTGAAGCACAAAGATAAGTAACGCTTGTAACATTGGTATCCACCTCTTTCAAAAAGTCTTTTGTCATAATAACATACATAACCTTTAGAAATCGATGGGTTTTTAAATTTTTTTACATTATTTTTCATACTATTGAAAAACGTAAAAAAGAAGCGTATTATATTTGTCGTAAATTTGATTACTTTCATTAGCTCGCTTTAAACACAAAAGGAACCCCATTAGGCCCCTTTCATCATAGCTCTATGTTTTTCGAAGCATGTTCCCTTTGCTTCTCTTCCTCTTTCACTAACTGAATATTCGTATAAGCTAAATTTGCAATCATTAAAAAGTGTCCACCTAAAATGCCTGTACCGAATGCCCACATTTCCATTTCATGCTCAATTTCATACATGATGATAGCTCCTAAAATGGCTGCAGCGAATCGGTTTAACACTCCTAATCCAGGAGCCTTTTCTTTCATTACGATACTTTTTCCAAGTTTCTCCACTCTGCGAGCTAATAACCAAAGGCAATATGCACTTACAGCTAATCCAATACCAAACCCTGTTACTTGTTTTCCAAACGGAGTAATCGTCCACATAAGTAGTAAACCACTAAAGATCACATACAATTGTAATCGATATACACGTAAGGCTGCTTGAATCAAAATATCCGCTCCTAATTTCGCATTTTTATACTCTAGAAGAAAAGCAGCAACTTACACAGTTGCTGCTTTCTCTTCTTCTTGCTCTTGTTCCATCTTACGAATTTCAACACGTTTAATTTGGTAAGCATCTTTTTCTAACACTTTAAATTCATAACCTTCCGCCTCAACATGTTGTCCTTCTTCAATTTCATGATTTTGCATCATAATCCAGCCACCGATTGTATCCACATCGTCTTCTTCAATGTGTAATCCAAACAAATCTTTCACTTCTGAGATAAGCACTTTTCCATCAACGATTTTATGGTGCTCATTCACATGCTGAATTGGTGGTGCTTCATCTTCATCATATTCGTCACGAATTTCGCCGACGATTTCCTCCAAGATGTCTTCAAGCGTTACAATCCCTGCTGTTCCTCCGTACTCATCATATAAAACAGCCATCGGAATTCGCTTCTTCTGCATTTGAAGTAATAAATCGTGAATTGGAGTCGTTTCCATCACTTCAATAATCGGACGCATATACGAGCGAATAGATGATAAATCTTTTTGATCCTCGGTCATATATCGAATAAAGAAATCTTTTACATTGACCATACCGATAATATCATCTTTATCTTCTCCAAAAATCGGATAACGTGTGTATCGCTCATTTTGGATTACTTTCATGTGTTCTTCTACTGAATCTTCCAGGTAGAAACCAACGATTTCTGTTCGCGGTACCATAATCTCTTTTGCAATACGATTATCAAATTCAAAAATGTTATTTACATACTTGTATTCAGCCTGATTAATTTCGCCACTTTCATAGCTATCTGAAAGGATAAGACGTAATTCTTCCTCTGTATGAGCTACTTCATGTTCTGAAGCTGGTTTTAAACCGAATAAGCCAGTTACAACACGAGCTGAACCGTTTAATACCCAAATAAATGGATACATGACTTTATAGAACATCATTAACGGACCTGCCAATAACAACGTTACTTGTTCAGCCTTTTGAATTGCCATCGTTTTCGGAGCTAATTCCCCTACTACAACGTGTAAATACGTCATTAGCATAAAAGCAAGACCAAATGTTAATACTGATGAGATAGAAGGATTTATGTTCCATTTCTCAAATAACGGGTGTAATAACTTTTCAATTGTCGGTTCACCTAACCAACCTAATCCCATAGCTGTAACTGTAATACCTAATTGACAAGCAGATAAATATTCATCTAAATTTGTTGTTACTTTTTTCGCTGCTAAAGCACCGCGTTTCCCTTCCGCAACAAGCTGATCAATACGACTTGAACGTACCTTTACAATCGCAAACTCTGCTGCTACGAAAAATCCAGTAAATGCGATTAAAATCGCAACCATGACTAAATTAAATATTTCCAATGAATCCCCCTAGTTTAAAAAACTAAGGTGTCCACCTCCTGTATACTATAATGTTTTCTTATTTGTTCATTAGAAAACATAGCCCGATACAAAAATTAAAGAGGTCGGATTTCACTTTTTTCTATAATAATAGAGCAAGTGTCTGTATTAAAGCTGTCGTTTGACCAGATAAAGATTTCGATATTTTTTCACGTTGTGAATCAGTCAATCCATCTAAAAGCGGTTTTAACTCCGTTAACTCTGCTTCTAATCGATGAATATGGTCTGTCACTTCATTCACTTGTTTCGAAACGTGTTCATTGATACCGAGCAGCTTCTTCTTCTCCTCGATTTTCTCTTTAATCTCACAAAGCGGCATATGCATTTCTTTGCACTTCTCAATAAATTGTAATGTCTCAAATGCTGTTTCGTCGTAATAGCGATAATTAGATTGAGATCGCTCCGCTTTTAAGATTCCTAGATTCGTATAATAATCAATCGTTCGTTTCGACACGTGAGCCATGAGAGCCAACTGTCCGATTCGATACACCTTCCCAACGATCTTCCCCCCTTGTTTATATTACTACCATCATACAATACATAAACTGTACAGTCAAACATGACGGTTTCTTATTCATAATTTATACAAAATTTCACATGCTATCTAAGTATGTAGTATATTCACACTCTATAACTCTATCCATATAGTTAGATTACTGTTTTTTCGATATGCTGATACCAAAATGTAAAAATGGAATCACACATTCCTTTCAACCTTCCTTAATTTAAAACATATGATAATACTATTGAAATAAAATCATTATTTATGCAACTGGAGGAGATTAAAATCACTAGGACAATTATCTCTCACTTTTATAACGAGGAGTATTTATTACCATGGTGGCTTATGCATCATACAAAAATATTTGATCACGGCATATTAATTAATAGAGGTTCTACAGATCGTTCTGTTGAAATTTGTAAATTATTTGCTCCCAACTGGGAAGTACGAAATTCAAGATTCCTTGATTTCGATCCCACTAATACTGATATTGAGGTGATGGAAATTGAAAGAGAGGTTTCAGGTTGGAAAATGGTATTAAATACTACGGAATTTCTTTGTTGTAACAATGTAGAAGAATTTTTCTCTTCACTTCATACGCTAGGTCAAAATATGTATGCGATAAGAATGATTGTCATGATTGATAAGCATGATTACAATTATTCCAAATTAAGATATTCTATTCCATTAGTAGAGCAACGATACCATGGGCTTTTTCCTTATAAACCAGAAATCGGATGTGCCTGGAGATTTATACACAATCATCTTGATGGCGCATATTTACCTGGCAGACATTTTACTCGGCATCAACATATCGTTTATAACTCCCCTTCATTTATTGTTAAATTTTATTTTAGCCCTTGGAACGAACATGCAAAGGCAAGAAAATTACAAATAACACCTACCCTTTCAAAAAAGGGCATTCGAATGGGACTTCAAGCACATTATGGTCAATCCCCTGAGCAACTCGAAACTCGATTTTTAGAGCTTAGTAGCATAACACAAGATCTTCGTAACCACCCTGAGTATCAACAATTATTCCCAAAATTCAAACCTTAATATTTCTCATCCTATCATGTTCCACACATTTTTACGCACTTAGCTAAAAACTATACCATTTGTATTTCATATGAATACTGTATATATTATAAATTTTTATTTTAGGAGGAAAAAATGAAAGCTGTTATTCTTGCAGGTGGATATGGAACAAGGATTGGGGAAGAAACTCATTTAAAACCAAAACCTATGATTGAAATTGGGACAAAACCTATTCTATGGCACATTATGAGTTTGTATAGTTATTACGGCATTACGGAGTTTATTATTTGCTTAGGCTATAAAGGATATGCAATTAAAGAATTCTTTCTAAATTACAACTTACACATGTCCGATTTTACGATACATTTAAGTGACAATACAATTACGAACCACTCTCATCGCATTGAACCATGGAAAGTTACATTAATTGATACTGGTCTAAATACAGACACAGGTGGACGAGTTAAAAAAATACAGCATTACGTCGGGGATGAACCTTTCTGCCTCACTTATGGCGATGGATTAAGTAATGTAAATATAAAAGAACTCATTGCATTTCATAAAAAACATGGAAAAATGGCAACTGTTACAGCCGTACAACCTCCTGGTAGATTCGGTTCTCTCGTATTAGATAAACAGTCTGTCACATCCTTTCAAGAGAAGCCACTCGGGGATGGCGGATGGGTTAACGGTGGATTTTTCGTTTTAAATCCTGATGTTTTCAATTACATTAGCGGAGATAAATCTGTTTTTGAAACAGAAACTTTAGTTCAGTTAGTAAACAAAAATGAACTAGCCGCATATCAACATTCTGGTTTTTGGCATCCGATGGATACATTGCGCGATAAAAATAAATTAGTCGAGCTATGGGAAAGTAATAACGCTCCGTGGAAGGTTTGGTAATATGGCTTCATCATCTTTTTGGAATAAGAAAAAAGTATTTATTACAGGGCATACTGGCTTTAAAGGCTCCTGGCTCACTCTTTTTTTAACTTCTTTAGGCGCAGAAGTAGTTGGCTATTCTTCTCATCCACCATCCATTCCAAACCTTTTTGAGCAAGGTAACGTGGCAAAAGAGTGCATAACAATTAAAGGCGACATTACAGATTACGATTCTTTATTACACGCCCTAAAACATCATAACCCTGACATACTATTTCATTTAGCTGCCCAGCCAATCGTCACCACTTCATACAAAGATCCTATCGAAACATTTAAAACGAATGTTTTAGGTACTGTTCACGTATTAGAAGCGGCAAAACAGATAGAAAGTATACGCAGCATTATTAATGTTACAAGTGATAAGTGCTATGAAAATGATGGGAGCGGTAACCGTGCATTCGTGGAAAGTGACCGATTAGGAGGTTTCGATCCTTATAGTGCGAGTAAAGCTTGTGCCGAACTAGTGGCAACTTCCTATCAAAACTCATTCTTCCGCACTAACACCCAGAATCTTGCCTCAGTAAGAGCAGGTAACGTCATCGGCGGTGGTGATTGGGCAGAAGACCGATTATTCCCAGATGTCATTCGTGCATATTTACAAGATGCTACGTTAAATATTAGAAACAAACACGCTATTCGCCCGTGGCAACACGTATTAGATCCTTTACATGGCTATACCCTTTTAGCTGAGAAGCTGTGGAAAGACGCTGAATATGCAGCAGCCTGGAATTTCGGTCCGATGAATGAACCTAACAGAACCGTTCATGATGTCATTCAATTTATAATGAAATTATGGAATCAACCACTAACAATCCTTTCTCCTCATACAAACACTCCTTATGAATCACCTATCTTAACACTCGACAGTACAAAAGCAGTAAATAAACTCGGTTGGACACCTAAGTTATCAACAGACCATTCTATCGCGTGGACTGTTGATTGGTACAAAAAATATGCATCTGGTGAAAATATGGAATCTTTCACGCGACAACAAATCGATGCATTCAAAAATTTATAAGGGGGCTATAAAATGGAACAGAAAAAATGCCGTTTTTGCCACTCATTACTAACAAATACTTTTTTAGATTTAGGAGTTTCCCCTCTCGCTAACTCATTTATCGCTCCTGAGAATTCATATAAAATGGAACCATTTTATCCGCTACACACATTTGTTTGTAACTCTTGTTTGCTTGTACAATTAGATGAATTTGAATCTCCGCACAATATTTTTCATGACTATTTATACTTCAGTTCTTACTCATCAAGCTGGCTACTACATGCTAAGCAATACGTAGAAATGGCAATTAAGCGTTTTAACTTAACAAACCATTCGAAAGTAATTGAAATCGCGAGTAACGACGGGTACTTATTACAATACTTTCAAAAAGAAAATATCCAGACGTTAGGAATTGAGCCAGCAAAAAATGTAGCAGAAATCGCTATTCAAAAAGGAATCCCTACTGAAGTAAATTTTTTCAGCAACGACTTAGCAAAAAAGTTACCGCAAGCAGATTTAATCGTCGCAAATAACGTATTAGCACACGTTCCGAACTTACATGATTTTGTAGCCGGTTTAAAAACGTTATTAAAACAAGATGGCACGATAACAATTGAATTCCCGCACTTATTAAATCTCATATCATTTAAACAGTTTGATACAATCTACCATGAACATTTCTCCTATTTCTCACTTATAAGTCTTCAAAAAGTTTTAGCTCATCACCATTTACAAATTGTCGATGTAGAAGAACTTGCAACGCACGGTGGTTCATTGCGCATTTTTATAAACCATTATAGTGACTCATCCACTATCCATTCCAATGTTACAAACTTAATCCAAAAAGAAGTAGATCACGGGCTAGATACATTAGATTGCTATCTCCTTTTTTCTAAACGCATCGAACAATTGAAAATAAATATTTTAAAATTTTTTATCGAAGCAAAAGCTTTAAACAAACAAATTATCGGTTACGGTGCTCCAGCTAAAGGAAACACCCTTTTAAATTATTGCGGGATAGGCAAAGAATTTCTAGCTTATACAGTAGATAAAAACCCTCACAAACAAAATCTCCTTCTACCAGGCACCCGTATTCCAATACAATCTCCAGAAGAAATTAAGCGTACAAAACCAGATTACATTCTCATACTTCCTTGGAATTTAAAAGATGAAATTATGAAAGAATGCTCTTTCATTCGTGAATGGGGCGGCAAATTTTTAATAACAATTCCAGAAGTCGAGGTCATTAAGCCATGAAAAAAATTCTTGTAACAGGCGGTAGTGGATGGATTGGTAAATATGTTGTAAATTCTCTTATACAAATGGGCTATGAAGTGCACGCCACTTACAATACAAATAAACCTTCTCACCTTTCTTGTCATTGGCATAAAGTAAACTTACTTTGCGATGAAGAAGTAAAAAAACTCATTTACGACATGAAGCCTAGTCATCTCATTCATTTAGCTTGGGAAGCAGTGCCGCCAGCGTGTTATGTATCTATTCATAATTACTATTGGCTTACATCCAGTATCTCATTAATTCAACACTTCACAACATGCGGCGGAGAGCGAGTCGTTGTTGCAGGTACTGGCGCAGAGTATGAATGGTTTAACGGCGTACTATTTGAAGATTCACCGCTTCTTTCCTATAAAACCCCGTATTCATTATGTAAAAACGCGCTACACTCCTGGCTACAATCATACGCTGAGCAAACCAGCCTCAGCATGTGTTGGGGCCGCATCTTTCATATGTATGGCCCTCACGAACAAGGGAATCGGCTCGTTTCTAACATTATCACTTCCTTATTAAAGAATGAGGAAGCACTATGTACACATGGAAAACAATCAAGAGATTTCCTCCATGTGAGCGACGTCGCTCATGCTCTCGTAACAGTATTAGAACACGGCGTTATAGGCACAATCAATATCGCTTCTGGTCAATCTGTACAAATTAAAGAATTAGCTTCTATCATTGCTAAAAAGATAGGAAAAGAACATTTAATTAAACTAGGTGCGATCCCTTTCTCTAAAAATGAACCTTTATTCGTCGGCGTTAATGTAGAACGTTTAAAAACTGAAGTAAACTGGAAACCAACATACGATCTAAATACTGGGATTGAAGAAACAATTTTATGGTGGGAATCATTTATAAAAAAGCATAACGATACGCACCACTAAAACGTAAATCCTTCGTCCCTCTCGCTAAATCCTTATACCATTCTTCTAATTTTTCAGGTGTAATAATATGATGTGTTCCCATTCCACCATGCTTACTAGCTTCAGAAAGAGTCGGGCCAATTTGTAATTTCCTCTTTCTCATCGCATCGTTCCAAGGGCTGAAACCAAACCATACAATACAAGCAAGAGGCGGATAGATCATAGATTCATGTGCGGATAAATGTCTTCCGACCGTATAACTTCCGTGTTCATGATTATGAATAAATCTACCTCTTCTCCATAACGCCCAATCTTCTGGTAAATAACCGTGAAATCGCTGTTTCATTAAAGGTATCCCAAAGTTAAGGTCCGGATAATTATAGTTAAGATCATCAACCATAATAAGCCCTTCCAACCAATACATTCTCCCTCCCAATTCATTCAGTGATTTCCAAAACTGATTTTTATCTTGCACACAAAGAAACTCGGTCGTATTTAAAATCATTTTCCATCCCTTTACTTCTTGTTCCACCCTCATTACTTCATGATCTGTCGCTAGCGCATCAAATTCTGGATTTGCAGAATCTCGTACCTCCCAGTGCGGCGCGAACTTTTTACAAATTTCAACCGAACGATCAGTTGAACCTTTATTAATTAAAATACCATGATCAAACAGTTTCGTATGATGAGCAAGCCACCACGGTAATAAATACTCTTCGTTATAAAAATGAGAAATAACGGTTGTAGTTATAACAATCTCCTCCTCTTTCTCTATTAATCTATTTTTTCATCCTACTCTTACTATACTTATCAGTTATGTAATTGGTTTCTTTTATTTTAAAAATATGTTTTTCTACCATATACTATGCTTTCTTAAACAACGACCATTTCCATTTTCTAAAGAAACATCCCAATAAACTGAAAATTAAGTTATAATATCATTATAAAATATGAAGGAGGAATGCACTCATGTACTACAACACTTCATTCGAAAACGATCAACCTGTAGGCCGTCTATAAACTAAGGCGGGCATTCATATAACACGTGCACTATGCCTCGTCTTAGGGAACTCATAATACCCTAAAAATAGACGGAGGTACTTTACATGAAACAAACAATTTTAGGAGCTATATGTTTATCATTAGCAGCTAGTATATGGGGCGGTATGTATGTTGTTAGTAAATACGTACTCGACTTTATCCCACCACTGACACTCGTTTGGCTACGCTTTATCATTGCTTTTGTTGTTTTATATGCAATTTTAAAAATAGCTGAGAAAAAGCAAAAGAAGAAAGTAACCATTCGCAAAAAAGATTGGCTTTTATTCGCTTGGATTGGATTTATCGGATATTTCATTTCGATTACATGTCAATTTATCGGAACAAAATTATCTGACGCTCATACAGGCTCTTTAGTAACATCAGCTACACCTGCATTTATGGTTATATTTGCAGCGATTATTTTAAAAGAAAAACTATCTGCTCGCAGACTGCTATCTACTATAATAGCGACAATCGGTGTCATTATCGTCATTGGATGGGATATTGAAATTGGCTCCTATTTTATCGGTACAATCATATTAGTCGGGGCCGCAATTACATGGGCTTTACTATCCATTTATGTGAAGATTGCTTCAGTTCGATTTTCATCTTTAATTATTACAACGTACGCCATTTTCTTTTCACTCTTTTTTATTACACCTTTTATGATATGGGAACTACAATCAACCTCTATCGAAACAGTAAATACGTACGTAATATTAGGCGTAGTTTACTTAGGAGTCGTCTCAACAGCAGGTGCCTTTTTCCTTTGGAATAAAGGATTAGAATTAATGGATGCAAGCATCGGATCGTTATTTTTCTTCTTCCAACCTATCGTCGGATCATTGCTTGGTTGGCTGCTCTTAAATGAGACATTAAATAGTAACTTTTTTATTGGTGGTATTCTTATTGTATGTAGTGTTTTCATTACTACTTTTGAAAAGAAATGAAAACAAACAGGCAGAGATCTTTAATCTCTGCCTGTTCGTATATACTCTTTACGCACTCCAATGCGATGGACGGGACAACATTTTCGGTAATTTCGTATGTGTATCCCCTTTCGCCGCGTTAATTTGAACTTGCGTCAGAAAAATACTATTTGTAAAATCTGCTCCTCGAATATCTGCATCTCGCAAATCAGCTCCGATGAGATCTGCTCCTCTTAAATTTGCTCCATTTAAGTTAGCCGCAATTAAGTATGCTCCTCTTAAGTTCGCTCCTTGCAAGTCTTTCTTCTTCAAATTCGCCCCCATAAGGTCTGCCCCGCGGTGACTCATTCGTTTTTTATGCGTTGCATTCATTTCCTTCCAAACTAGCTCACTCGTTTCTAAAAGTAACACATTTATTTCTGCACGGTGTAACGGAATATTTACTTTCATTAACTCGTCCGCATGTAAATTTGAAAGACGCTCCGTCTCTTCAATTGCTTTACTTAGTTCTTTATGAATCGGTTGTGTCGCCTGTAAAAGAATAGCCTCATTCAAATACCAAAGCATTTCATGAAGCTGATGCATAATCGGAAAAGCATCATACATTTTTCTCGCATGCTTAGCATCTTTCCGCCAATCAATCCCGTTAAACGTAACTTGCGAAATCTTCTGCCCAGCACCGAAACACTCAAATACTGTACAACCTTTATAACCTTTTCCTCTAAGATTTTTATGTATGCTACATTTAAAATCTGATTGTAAGTTAGTACATGGCTTCCCGCCATCTTTATTCACCGCAAAATCTACCGATGCTGCGAACGGTAACGCCACGCAACATAAACCGAAGCATTTTTCACAGTTTGCTTTTAAATGATCGTTATGATTAGTCAAAATATATACCCCCTGTTGTCTTTTGACTATTTCATAATATTCCAACTGCACTAAATAATCAATTTTAAAATAAAATAGCATCTTTCATTTCAAATCATAACTTTCTCATTTGATTTCCTTTCAATTGAAAAGGACTAACTCTGCTCATTGAATTATAATTAAATTATAAATATTCAAACTAAAAGGAGAATTACTATGGCACTCGAAATGAAAACAAACTGTCAAATTTGCGATCAATCTCTCGAATCAAATTCCGAAGCTTACATTTGCGTGTATGAATGTACATTTTGTGCCCCCTGTACAGAAGAAAGACAAAACGTTTGCCCAAACTGCGGCGGCGAATTAGTACGTAGACCGAAAAAGAAATAATAAAAAGCAAAGCGATATCGCTTTGCTTTTTATTATTTTTGGGGATTTGAAATTATATCAACGATTTTTTTAAATATATCGACTTACCGGCAAATAACGACACCACTTTATACATTGAAACTCCAATTAAACATTCAAAAACTTCACACAAACAGGCTCTGGTACAATAACATCAGATTGCAGCAGTGTTAACTCCCCTGTCGTTTCATTTCTTGAAAATAGCACAAGATTGTGTGACTTTTCATTTGTAGCAATAAGAAACTTTTCAGTCGGATCTAACACAAAGTCCCTCGGCCAATTTCCTTCTGTAGATGTATGTGCAACAAATGTAAGCTCAGCTGAATTTTGATCCACACTGAAAACAGCAATACTATTATGACCGCGGTTCGCTGCATATACAAAACGGCCGTCAGAAGAAATATGAATCGCACTTCCTTGACTATTGTCATCAAATTCTTTCGGAACTGTAGAAATATACTGCAACTCTGTAAAGGCCCCTTCTTCCGGATTATATGATAATACAATAACTTCCGAACTCAGTTCAGTCATGACATAAGCGTACTTTCCATTCGGATGAAAAGTAATATGTCTCGGACCGCTTCCTGGGTTCACAGACAAGCTATTTACTTCTTTTAACTTACTATCTTTTATTTCATACGTAATGATTTTATCAATCCCTAAATCAACACCTACCACATATTTTTCATCAGGAGTATACCCTGCGTAATGTGCATGTGGTTTTTCTTGTCTTTCCTTGTTCGGACCTGAACCTTCATGTGTAATAATAGATTGGGCAGCATTTACAGTTCCACCTTCTTCATCTACTACAAAAGACTCAATCGTTCCTTTATGGTAATTCGCTGTAACTACCGTACGATTTCCACTATCCACACTAATATGACAAGGAGAAGCACCTTCTACTACTTGTCTATTTTGTTCCGTTAGCTCTCCAGTATGACTATGAATCGAATAAGCAGCTACACCACCAGATTGGTCTTCCTTAACAACAGAATAGAGATATTCATTATTTTTGCTAATCGTTACATATGTAGGGTTATCCAGCTTAGCCGCAAGTGTTACATTACTAATTTTCTTTGCTTCCGTATCTAAAGTAAACTTATATATTCCTTCACTATTTTCTTTCGTGTACGTTCCAACATATCCAATAAACTCTTTGTTATCCTTCATTTTCATAACCCTCTCTCCCTATATTTTTCGTCCACCATACTACTTAAAATATTTTATGTTGAAAGAGTATCCTAAAAAATCGGAGTACCTCTTTATACGTTACCATATTTTCCTTCTAAATAGCCTTTAAACCCACTTTTTTTGATACACTGCTATACTTTCATATTCTTCTTCCAAGTGACGTGCCAAACGAATATAAATCGGTGTTAATTCTTTATATTTCTCCACACTTTCCATATTTGGCTCATGATAAAAATTGGCACCTACCATATTAGAAACTACATGTAATGTATCTACTTCACCTATGCTATATAACCCGAGGATAGCTGCTCCTAGGCATGAACTTTCGAAACTTTCCGGAACATATACGTCTTGATGAAAAATATCTGCCATCATCTGTCTCCAAAGTTCTGACCTCGCAAAACCACCTGTCGCTTGAATTTTTTTCGGTTCGCCAATTAATTCTTTTAACGAAAGAAGAACTGTATACAAGTTATAAATGATTCCTTCTAAAACAGCACGGATAAGATGCTCTTTCTTATGATGTAGTCCAAGCCCAAAGAAAGACCCCCGCGCATTCGCATTCCATAAGGGAGCTCTTTCTCCTGCTAAATACGGATGAAATAATAAACCGTCAGACCCAGGATTTACTTTTGCTGCTATTTCAGTAAGCAATTCATAAGGATCTTTTCCTAAGCGCTTCCCATGCTCAATTTCTAACTCACATAATTGGTCGCGGACCCACCTGAAAATCATACCGCCATTATTAACCGGTCCACCAATTACCCAAAGGTCCTCAGTTAACGCGTAACAAAAAGTCCTCCCCTTCGGATCCGTTACAGGCTGATTTGTTACAACTCGCACCGCACCACTCGTACCAATTGTGATAGCAACTACTCCAGGTTCTATTGCATTTACACCTAAATTCGATAGTACCCCATCACTCGCACCGACTATAAAAGGAGTAGTAACAAGTACATTCATCTCTCTTGCAAGTTCTTCATGTATCCCTATTAAACTGTGCGTCGTTGGAACAACTGTAGATAGCTTTTCATCTGTAATTCCTGCAACACGTAAGGCTTCTTCATCCCAGTTTAAAGATTTCAAATTGAACATTCCTGTTGCTGATGCAATAGAATAATCAATTACATATTCCTTAAATAACTTATAGAAAACAAACTCTTTAATAGAGATGAATTTATAGCTTTTTGCAAACAGTTCAGCATGCTCATTTTTAAGCCAAACTAATTTTGAAAATGGTGACATAGGGTGGATTGGTGTTCCAGTACGAAGGTAAATTTCATGACCATTCATATCATTTTTTATTTTTTCTGCCCAACTTGCGCTTCTATTATCTGCCCAAGTAATACACCTCGTTAACGGCTTCCCTACTTCGTCTACAGCAATGACACTATGCATTGCCGAACTAAAAGAAACAGAAAGAATATCAACTGGCTGCACATTACTTGATTGTATAGTTTCTTTAATCGTATGTATGACCGCTTGAAAAATCTCTTCTGGATCTTGTTCTGCTGTTTCTGGTGCGGGAGAATATAAAGGATATTCAATCCCCTGACTTGCAATAACAGATCCATCAACCGAAAACAAAACTGCTTTTGTACTAGTTGTCCCAATATCTACACCAATCATATATTTCGAGCTCACTATGTAACCCCTTTCAAATTATTCCGATAACAAAAGAGCACCATGATGTATACAAAAAGACGCTCCCTTATGAGAGCTACGTTTTTATAAACTTCACTCTCATAAAGGGATCCTTTTTATAACCATTGTGCTGTTTTGAAACTGCAGGATGTCTTTTCATATCGCTGCTTTCACGTAATAAGGTACCAAACTCGGGATTTATTTTACAAGATGAAGTTACATAGAGATTGATCCTCTCATGAAAAAGCAATTTGTGAAAACTTTACTTCCTTATAACTTAGGCGCCTTCACCCAATCCGCAGCAAACTTTTCAATACCTTGATCTGTTAATGGATGCATAGCGAGTTGTTCAATGACTTTATAAGGAATTGTTGCAATGTGAGCACCTGCCATTGCTACACGAGTGACATGGTCTGGGTGTCTAACAGAAGCCGCAATAATTTGTGTATCTAATAGATGAATATCGAATAATTCAGCAATTTTAGCAACTAATAGTACGCCATCTTCAGAAATATCATCCAAACGCCCTAAAAATGGAGAAACGTACGTTGCACCTGCTCGAGCAGCTAAAAGAGCTTGGTTCACAGTGAAAATAAGTGTAACGTTCGTTTTCACACCTTTTTCAGTAAGGTAACGACAAGCTTCTAATCCTGCTAGCGTCATCGGAAGTTTTATTGTAACTTTTTCATCGCCACCGTTAATTTTAATCAGTTCTTCTGCTTGAGCGATCATCTCTTCAGCTGTAACAGCATCTGGCGTTACCTCTGCTGAAACAGATTCAACGTTAGGTACTGCCTGACAAATTTCTGCAATACGGTCTTCAAACTTAATGCCCTCTTTCGCTACTAAAGAAGGATTCGTTGTAACGCCAGCTAAAACACCTAGTTTATATGCCTTTTTTATGTCCTCAAGATTTGCAGTATCAATAAAAAACTTCATGATTTATTCCCTCCATTTTTTAACGTTAACGAGTTATATTATTTCTTTTCTACCGCATGTCCACCAAACTCATTGCGCAGTGCTGCTACAACTTTTCCTGTAAACGTATCATTGTCTAATGAGCGGTAGCGCATTAATAGAGACATTGCGATAACAGGAGTTGCTGTTTGAAGATCTAAAGCTGTTTCTACTGTCCATTTTCCTTCACCAGAAGAATGCATAACACCCTTAATCTCATCCAGTTTGGCATCTTTAGAAAATGCATTTTCAGTTAATTCCATTAACCAAGAGCGAATAACTGAACCGTTGTTCCATACTCTTGATACTTTTTCATAATCGTAGTCAAATTCACTTTTCTCTAGAATTTCAAATCCTTCACCAATAGCAGCCATCATACCATATTCAATTCCGTTATGAACCATTTTTAAAAAGTGACCACTACCAGCTTTTCCTGCATATAAGAATCCATTTTCTACAGCTGTATCACGGAAAATAGGTTCAACGATATCCCAAGCTTCTTGATCTCCTCCGATCATGTAACACGCACCATTACGAGCGCCTTCCATTCCGCCAGAAGTTCCTGCATCCATAAAGTGAATACCATCTTTCTTTAATTGCTCATATCGGCGGATAGATTCTTTATAATGCGAATTACCAGCTTCAATTAAAATATCTCCTTTTGATAAAAGCGGTGTAATCTCATTAATAACAGAATCAACAACAGCGTGCGGAACCATTACCCAAAGAATTCTTGGTGATTCCAATGATTGAACAAGTTCGGTTAAACTAGATGTACCTGTAGCACCGTACTCTTTCATTTCTTCCACCGCACTCGTATTTAAATCAAATGCTGCTACTTCATGTTTATGATCCATTAAATTCTTCCCTAAATTTAATCCCATTTTACCTAAACCAATTAATCCTACTCTCATAATATAATTCCTCCTTGAATTACCTTTCATCATAAATACATGTTAATAAAATGATGAATATCTTTTTGTCATATTGCTTTACTTATAAGAATGTACTTACTTTTTCAATTCCTCATCTAACCACCATTTAAATTCACTTTCTTGTAATAGAGCATGAGCAGCATCCGGACCATACGAGCCAGACTCATATTCATGAAGAGGTAACAAGTTCTCTTCGAACGCTTCAAGGATTGGCTGCACCCATTCCCATGACAATTCAACTTCTCTCCAGTGTGCAAAGAATGTAGAATCTCCGCATATAGCATCATAGATAAGCCTTTCGTAAGCTTCAGGTATTCCCACTCCTGTTTGCTCACAAGTGAAATGAATACGGATCGGTTCAAGCTCTCCATTGTTCAATGGATTTTTACTATTTAATTGGAGTGAAACATTTTCATTTGGACTAATTTCAATGATTAACAAATTAGGCGCTGCATTTGGATTACTATCTTGATACTGCTGTTTTAATGTATTTTTAAACTCAATTACAATACGAGTAGACTTTTCTTTCATTCTTTTTCCTGTTCGTATGTAAAAAGGAACATCAGTCCAAAATGGGTTATCAATCCATAAGCGAGCCGCAACAAATGTGTCCGTTTGAGAAGAAGGATTTACTCCCGGCTCCTCTCTATACGCTACAACTTGTTGTCCTTTTATCTCCCCGGAAGCATATTGTCCGCGAATGATATGGTTCTGCACGTCTTCTTTTTTCACTTTACGAAGAGTCTCCATCACTTTTCGTTTTTCCTCACGAATTTCACATGCATTTATCTTTTCCGGCAGATTCATTGCAGTCATCATTAATATTTGCAGCATATGATTTTGAACCATATCGCGAATTGCTCCTGCATGATCATAATATCCTGCCCTTTCTTCTACACCAACCGTTTCACTAGCTGTTATTTGTACATTCGCTATATGTTCTTTATTCCAAATCGATTGGAGAACAGGGTTTGCAAATTCAAGCGCTTCAATGTTTTGAATCATCGGTTTACCTAAATAATGATCAATACGGTATATTTCGTCTTCTTCAAACGTTCGGCTAAGCTTATCATTCAGGTCTCGGGCAGATGGAAGATCATGACCAAACGGTTTCTCAATCATTAGGCGCTTCCATCCCTCCGTTTTATCCAGTCCACTTTCTTTAATATTTAAAGCAATGGTCTCAAAGAAGTCAGGAGTAACTGAAAGATAGAACATTCTATTCCCTTGTATATTTTGTTCTTCTTCCCTCTCAAGAACTACTTGTAATAACCTTTTATAGTCTTCTGGCTTATTCACATCTAACGGACAATAACGAAAATACTCTAAAAAATCTTCTATGTTCGGAGTACCTTCTTCCCTGCGACGAGAAAAAGTTTCTATGGATTCTTTTACTCTTTTTTGAAAATCTAGATGAGATACTTCACGTCTTCCAAGCCCGATAACGGATATTGGCTTTGGAAGCTTTTGATCTCTATATAAGTTATATAGCGCGGGATAAATTTTTCTTTTAGCTAAATCCCCTGTCGCTCCAAATAAAACAAAGGTCATCGATTCCAATTTCAGTCCTCCTCGTGATGTATAGTCATTGTCACTATAGTAAGAATGCATTGTACAGAAGCTACTATTATTGTTGATTCACTCTCGCTTCTTAACTTCAAATTTTTTATATTTGTCGCCTTCTCATTGTCCCCAATATTAATAGTGGCAATTCAAAGCATTTTTACCACATACTACTTACTCACTTACACTTATATAAAATAACTTAATTACTTTTAGTAATTTAATTACGTTATGTTTATCATATTAACTCCGTAGATTATTATCGTCAAGAAAAGTGTCTCGAATTAAAGATTTTAATTCCGTAACATCTTATTAGAAATATGTTGAACTGAATAATAAAAAGGCAAGACCGAACATATTCTTGTTCGATTTTGCCTTTTTACTATTGCTTTAAATGATTTTTTACTGCCCTTATAACTAATTCATGATCCTCTTCTGGTGGTAATCCTGAAACTGTTATCATTCCAATGACCCCTACGTCTTTTATTTGGACGGGAACACATCCACCAAACGCAGCATAATCCGATCTATCTAAAAGATACTTTTCATTATATGGAACGCCCGTTATTTCACTTTGTATTTGCATATAATACGAGCTATGATTATGCAAAGAAACAACTCGTTTTTTACGCTCAATCCACTGCGTATTTTCCGCAGTTGTCCCTGTCATCTTGAAATGAAATAGTTGCACACCATTTTTCGCTATATCAACAGCAATCAATTTCCCTTCTTGCCTCGCCGTTTCAACGATAAATAAACCTATTTGCAAAGCATCTTCATTTGTAAAAGAAGAAAATTGAAGTGTTTCCTCCTCTATTAATATTTGCTTACTTATTTCATTCAAATTTGAAGCGCTCATATGTTTATCCCCCTTACTCAACTTTATGCGACTCTATCGTAAGACCTTTCCATATAACTAATACTGTAAAGCGTACTCTTTTCTTCCTGGTACTATTATGAATTATATTTAACTCATTAAAAATGTATGTCCTCTAGTGCTAAACATTTCGTATAGAAGTTTTCTTCCCGCTACTACTTACAAGCATAAAAAAACCAGTTACTTAAGCAACCGGTTCGCTAACAAATTTATATGGGATATTCATTCAACCAAAGGAATGCTTGTTCATAATCATCAAAAAATTTTACTGATTCTTTTGTATTAGATTGTTGTAAATAATTCAGTATCTCCCCTTCTTCAAGAAGAAAAGCAATTGCCTTACTGTGTTTCAAAATCGTTTCATTGAAAAACTTATCTTTCCATGCTTTTTGAACAGAAAAATGATCTGGCGTATATCCTTTTCTATCCACCAACACTTTGTATTTCCGTCCCTCGAAAATCAATTGCTGACAAACCTGCTCGAAGCAATTAAACCATTCATACACATCATCTGTTTTAATCTTGCCGATAAGACGGGTAACAATTATATCACCCGAAACCGTTGTACTAATATTCAGTTTATTCAACCTAGAATCATCTCCCTTAGTTACAATTATGCAGAAATACCTCATAAAATCAATCAGATAAAATTGTCACGCATTAAAAAAGGACAGACTCTCCAAACGGAGAAGCCTGTCCCAAAATTGTTCTATTTTATTTTGCATTAGAACTAACAATCATGAATTAGAATAATGATTTAATACTTGCTAAAACAGTAAGTACACCTACAATAATAACAAATACGTTACTCATTTTCCCTTTGTATTTAGCTAGTACTGGTACTTTATTAATTGCATACATCGGTAATAGACATAAGATAGCAGCAACTAATGGACCGCTTAGAGAATCAATAAGTCCAAGAATACTTGGATTTGTATAAGCAACAAACCAGCATGATAATACAACAAAAGTAAGGACGATTGTCTTAATTGTTTTTTCTTCAATTACTTTTCCACGTGATTTACCGAACTTAATAATCATGTCACGCATTACTTCAAATGCTCCGATATAATGGCCAAGGAAAGACTTTGTAATAGCCACAAAAGCAATGATTGGAGCTGCAATCGTAATTACAGGTGAATTAAGCTCATTCGCAAGATATGAAAGAATTGATAAGTTTTGCTCTTTTGCCATTTTTAAATCCTCTGGAGTCAAGCTTAATGTACTACTCCAAACGAAGAACATAACTACAGCGAATGTCATGATATAACAAACTTTTTGTATTTGCGCACATTTAGCATCAGTAGCTTCTATGCCATACGTAGCTCTTTGCTTCACAACAAATGATGAAATCATAGGTGAATGATTAAATGAGAATACGATGATTGGTAGAACCAACAATATCGTTCCAAAATATCCTGTTCCTGTTGAAGCAGTAGAAACAGCTGAGAAGCTAAGCATTGACGTATTCCACTGTGGAATTAAAGATATTGCGATAAACAGTAGAGAAGCTATGAAAGGATACACTAGCATACTCATGATCTTTACAGTAATATCTTGACCAAAATTCAGTATAGCGATAAGACCAAGAACTAATACAAGTGATAAAATAGCCCTTGGAGGCTCTGGCATGTGCAATTGATGCACGATAAAACTACTTGCAGTGTTTGTAAGCGCAACCGAATACATTAGTACGATTGTATAAATTGAACCGAAATATACGATGTTAAAAATGATACTTGCTTTATTTCCGAAATACTCTCTAATTGTACCTGTGATCCCCTCATCAGCAGAATTAGAAGCGTATATCATTTTAGCAAGTGCCCTATGTGAGTAATACATAACTGGATATGCAAGCAATGTAATTAGTAGTAATGATAATAATCCACCTGAACCTGCATTAATCGGTAAAAAGAGCACCCCTGCTCCAATTGCAGTTCCAAATAGGCTCAATGCCCATGTAGTATCCTGCTTATGCCACTTTTTCGGATCTGCATATTGCTCATTTTTTAGTGCGGTATTTTCAGCTTGAACTTCTATTTTCTTTGCAGTATTCCCGTTCATATAATAACTCCCCCTTGTATCTATTCCTACGTCTCTTTTTATTGCTAACAAATGTTTACCTTTTTGGATAATGAATTCCTTACAAGTTGCCCTACATTGTATGTCCTTCATCAAAATGAATCCAAATTGAAACATTCGCTAGTTAGCGTCCTAACATAAATGTTAGCGTTCACAAAAAAGTTTACTCGTAATATCCGCTCTTTATATAAAGACCGCTTAAGAGAACAATATAGAATAGACTTCATATAGTACGTTGCAACATTTTTAATAACAGTGTATTACTTTAATGGTTTCTCTTTTTTACTTTTAACAGTAATTTTAGCTAAACCAGCCTCTCATCATTTGTGAGGCATTTCTTTCTCAATTCTATACATCACTTTAATAGCTTCGGCAGCATTTATGGTATTGATTACACAAGCCACTGAAGCACTTTACATACATTTCGCCTCTAACCACACACCCTTCTTACTAATAATCGCATTTTTTATATTTTCTCCAGAGATAATAAAATTTCTCTCGACGCCCTCATTATAACGTGTATATTTATAAAATTAATATTTTTATATTTTCAGAAATATTAATTGGATATAATTTTACATGGATAATATTTTACAGTTAGCGCGCAACCCTTGCCCCTATCACTTATAACGGAATTAATTAGCATAAAATACAGTAAAATATTGTTTATTTAAGCTACTCATTTTAAAAATTTTATATTTTTCTTTATCGAAAAATTTTATTTCAAACTAAAAAAGATATTCTAATAAATAATTAATGTGGTTAAAAGAAGTATCTCTTCAAATACATAAACCAATTTTCAGGATATATATTACCACTATTGCATTCATATACATTTTTAGGAAAATACATATTTTAACTTGATGGCAATGAGAGAACCGCTAATATTTTGCAAAATCTACGCTAAACGGAAAAATAAGCTGCCCATATGGACAGCTTATTTACATTATTATTAGGAGGGAGCAAACAAATCACTTCAATGTCATCTTAATTGTAGTTTTTTCAACTCTTCTTCAGAGATATTTCTATGTTTGTAATGAATGGATTTTAATTCATTTCCTTTTATCCCGCGTTAACGGACAGTAAAACTCCCACCTCAAAATTCAGTTAGAGGAGAGAAGTTAAATGTCCGTAAACGTCCGATTGGTTCAACTAATAATCAGTGGGGGATGAACAAAACTCCCACTGATTAAAGTTTCACTTTATACGAAAAGTAATTGTGTCCTCTCCATAAGGCGGATTGTTTGCCCCTTCAAAAGTTTGAATTTTTACAGTTACATAGAAAATATAATAATATAATCTTTAAAATCCCTCATTAACTAGCTCTCTTATCGAGTTTAATTTTGCAGAGAGCTCAATAAACCATTCTTCATCCCCTGTTAATAATGCAAGGTCTATAAGATAAAGGATTTGCTCCTTATTTATTACCTTTGATTCAGGGAGTTTGTTAACGTGTTTACTAAAGAGTAAAATCGCTTCGTTCATTGTGTACTTGTCGTCACGTTTCACAATGCTAACTGTAACTACATCTTCCACTTCATCAAGTGATACAATGTAACCAACTATGAATTCACCCTCATTTGATATTCCACGAACCCAATCTCCCTCTTTTAAAACATGATTATTATTTGACATCATACTTTTTCACCTTCTTATAAATATTTTTTGTACCGATAAAAAAGATATAAAAAACAGCTTAAACTGTATTATTTTTAATTACAGTTATTTTTTAAGAACTCACGGCTACATAATAATTAAGCCGCTTAACGTTCTTGATTAATAAGGTCAACAACTTCTTTCATTGTATAATTCTTTAAATATTCACCTAGATGTTCTTCCGCACCTAAGAAAATAGCAAAAAGAACTTTCCGCATATTCGAACCTACAATACACTGATCATTTGATTCTGGACACTTCGGCTGCAATGCCCCTTCAGAGGTTATTTGATAAATATTCCAAAGATTAATTTCACTTAAATCACGAGCAAAAATAAAACCTCCACCAGTTCCCTCTTTTGATTGTATAAACTTATGTTTTTTTAACAAACTTAGCACTTTTCGAATGCGTACGGGATGAACACCTGCACTTTCTGAAATAGCATTACTTGTTGACATCCGATCTGGCTGTAAAGCTAAATAAGTTAAACTGTGAATGGCCAAGGTAAAGTCGCTGTTCATTGTTGTCCTCCTACGATAAAAAATATGATTTCTCGCTTAGTAACATACTGTAGCCATAAATATTACAGATAGGTTAGTCAAACGTAAAAATATAAGAAGCATGCTTAGCATGAAAAAATAAATCTCTTTATATTCTATCAGAACTCCCCTATATCTCCTAACTTCAATTAACTTTTTAAGTTACAAATCAATTTAAACAGTCCACTGTTTCTTAACTTGTTCTTCTGCCAATTGTTTAATTTGTGACCAAATCGTATCTTTACTCACAATAACATTTGTGCGATAGTTTCTATCTTTATAATTAACTGTAACACATACTTCAATCACTTCTGTTTCCTCCTTTCAAAATATTACTTATTAATTAGCCATTTTTTGCAATTCCATATTCAAAAATGTTCGAACGCTACGCGGTAAAAATTTTCGAATTTCATCCTCGTTAAAACCAACCTGTAATCTTTTTTCATCCAACATAATTGGACGACGTAACATTTGAGGATACTCAATTATTAATTTATAAAACTCATTAAGCGAAAGCGCCTCAATATTTATATTTAATTCCTGAAAAGTTTTAGATCTAGTTGAAATAATTTCAGTAGCACCATCTTCAGTTAAACGAAGAATGGATTTAAGTTCATCAACTGTAAGCGAATTTGATACGATATTTTTTTCGGTATAATCAATTTGATGTTCTTCAAGCCATGCTTTTGCTTTTCGGCATGAACTACAGCTTGCTGTCGTATATAAAATCACCATATTTTACACACTCCTTTACTTTTTTAAATTATTATATAGATTATTAAAATGTATTTAAAAAAATTACAGTTTAGAATGAAATACACGTTAGATTATTTATTCGAGAATATTTAATTTATCTGTTTTTTACAAACGATGGCAACTCACTTCTAAAAACCATACTGTAATTTTAAACTTTACAGTTCTATTAATCAACTGTTAAGTCTTGGATACATTCCATTAGTGGAACAAATTATATTCCACTTTATTCATTTCTTTCCTACATGTTTAGCATAATAAAAGCTACTGCATTGAACACAGCAGCATTGCAAGAGTAAATACGCGAACAAAAAAGCAAAGCGCGCACACTTTGCTTCTTACAAAATCCCTTTTAACTTTTTACCAATTAACTCCGCTACATATTCATAACCTTGTCGGCCAAAATGTAAACCGTCTTTTTCATCAGCTGTAATACTATCACCGAAGCATACTAACGTTTTCATAGAGCTAATTCTCCTTTTACGTACGAAATAACTTCCCTTCTACCGCTTTAATATATCTTTCAGCAGAACGTTCCACTGCCTCATTTGCATTCTCTTTCACTACCCCGTGAAAAGCATTATATAAACGGTTAAATTGCAAAGGCTTCACTCGATTCGCCATTTCCTCCACTTTTCTCGCCGGTAATGGAATTAAGTTCGGATAGCTGTACATGAAGCTCACCCACTGCTGATCCGCTACGACTTGAATAATATCACCTGTTAATAAAATACCTTTCCCGTCATTTCCTTCTTCCCAATGTAATACAGAACCGCCGCTAAAATGTCCTCCGAGACGATGAATAGTAATTCCGTCCGCTAATTGTAAAGACTCCCCAGACCAGTAAATAATACGACTACTCGGGCGTACTACCCACTCTTTATCGTCTTCATGTATATAAATTGGTACGTCAAACGTTTCTGCCCATTCTACTTGTGTTGAATAATAATGAGGATGAGATAGTGCAATCGCATCTAACCCGCCCCACTCTTTTACCTTCTCAATTGTCGTTTCATCTAAATACGTAATACAATCCCATAATAATCGATAAGAATCCGTCTTTACGACAAATGCCGTTTGACCGATTGCAAATTTTGGTTTTGTCGTAATACTATAAAGTCCATGCTCTTCTTCTATCATTTCATTTTTATATGTATCACTCGTTCGCAAGTTTTCTAAAGTCGTCCAAGACTGCCCTTTTGGATTTACATATTGTCTCTCCTCATCACAAATAACACAACTTACCGGTTCTTCCACACTTGCCGCATACTGTACGCCACACGTTGTACAAACGAAATTTTTCATAATAATTCCCCCTACCCTATATTTTTATTAAGCTGATTTTTGTTGATAATGATCTAGTTTTTTATTTTCAATTAATAAACCTATTAGAGTCAGTAAATAGACAGCTGTAACTGACAATGGAATGACAGTAAATCCATCGTCTGCAAAAAGAATCCCGCAAACTGAAGTTAGGAATACAGTCCCTATTGACAATAAACCATAACTTTTACTCTCATAAATCCATACGTACGGTACAAAATGAACACCTATTAACATCGCTACTACAAAAGGTAACCACTCTGGAAATTGAAAATAGGCAAGTAATACAAACGGAATATTTAATACATTTATCCCGCCAATTAATCCAGCTAAAGTCCCTAGCGGATTTCCTTTCGCAAACATATCAATTTTTAATATGGCAGCTATCATTAAACCTAAAGGAAACACACAACCCATCCCAATTAAATACACCCACACAACTTGCTTTTCAGAAAGAAGGATACCCGTTACACTCGCTACAATCCAAAACAAAATACCAGCTATTATAACAGGAACTCCCTTCTTCGTTTTTTGCGCTAAATCTTTTTTTGCTTCTGCTATGTTCATTTCACTATCTCCCCCCAACTATTTGTACTATAAAGCCGGATTGATTTCGTCCATCCAATAACGCCAAGCTACTAAATACTCTTCTAAATCTTTCGGGTGGTGCCTCAAACATGTATCTATACGCAAATATAATCCTATGACTATCTCCCCGTACAAATCTCGTTCTTTTTTATGAAATAAACATTGCTTCATCGCATAAGCAATCGTTTCTTTTGTAAGATCTTCAGGAGTTGAACAAAACGCGTAAATTAAATCATATAAAGGTTCTCCTAAAACAGGTAACGGATCAATTACGCCATGTAACCTATTCTCTCGAAATATAAAATTATGAAATCCGCAATCACCATGTAATAAAAATGGCTGATTTACTCCGGCATCCCTATTCGCTAGTTTAAGAACGGTTCTATACTCTTCCTCACTTATGTAACGTCTTACATTTTCATAAGCTTCCATCACATTTGTCGTTAAAAATTCATTCCAAGATTGAACCGGATTTTCTTTCCAGCCCCAGCCATCTGCCTCTGGAACAATTTTATACTTATTGATCACTTCTTTTACAAGTGTACGAAGCGTACTTCGTTTATGTCCTTGTTCGCACCACGTACTCCCTTCAAGGAAAGAATACACAATATAAGTATGTAAAGGTTCCTTATACAAAAGCTTTGAAAATAAAGTATTACCCTCATAAAAAGAAAGAAAATGAGCTTCTTCACGTATTACTTCCGCTTCATTCAGCTTTACTACATATTTTTCATCCAACAAATAAACAGTACTTGTCGTTCCTCCGTTCAACGCTTTTACGCTATTTGGATTATGTGAAATAACTTTCTCCTTAACTAGTTGTGCAGCAATTATTGAAATGTCCATTCTCCCACCCTTTAATTCCGAAGATTCCCTTAATTCAAAGGGCAACTTTACTATTATTTGACAAACTAATAGGAAACCCCTTCCAAAATCTTAATATAACAAAAATTCATTTACTTTTATATTTCAAAAATAGGGAAATACTAACAACAACGTTACATACATATAGGAGGACAATATGAAACCAGAATTTTTAAAAGCGGTACATGATGCCATTGGAAATGTCGAGCACATTCATATAGAAGAAAGCGGTGTAGACAGCTTACTAATCCATCATGATGATGTACAGCAGTTACAACAAGTCGCTAAAACGTTAGAAAATAACAATTTCCGCTCTGCTGTAAGAACGACTGGAGATGCTTCGTATATTGAAGTGTTGAACAGATAATGAAAGTCCGGGTGTATTCCGGGCTTTCTTTTTTTATCCAATTGTACTTATGTGTAGCAAACCATTTCATGTTATCCACAAAATTCCAAATGGTTATTGAATACTTATAAAATCACACTTTACCACTTCAATTCCCCCACACCAGGCTCAATAAACTTCCCTGAAGCATCCCCATTTGAATCGATTACCCAATCATATATATTTTGTGCACCTTCAGCCGGAGTCATATTCGCATCAAAGGCACCAATGTCAGTCTTTAATTTTCCAGGATGAATTGCCGTTACACGAATTCCTTTACTTTCAAACTCTTGTTGTAAGCAGAGTGTTAACATATTTTGCGCTGCTTTAGCAATTCGATAGGAATATGAGAACTGACCTTGCGGAAACTCTTTGTTCGCCATTTTATGTAATGATCCTAATCGAGAGGACACATTTATTATTCTCGGATGATCCGATTTCGCTAAAGCCACATATGTACCTTTTACAGCTCGAATTACACCTAAGCAATGAATGTTAAATACGTCCGTTAACTCTTCTGAATTCGTCTGTAAAACCTCAGTCTCCTTCCCAGTAATTCCAGCGTTATTTATAACTAAATCAATATACTCTGTATATTCCTTAAGCTGGTTCTTAATTTGCTCCGTACTCTCATCAATTGATAAGTCTGCTAATATAGGAAAACATCTACTACTAAACATTTGCTTCAATTGCGTAACCGCAACCTCAGTTCTGACTAACGGATAAACGATATGCCCATTTTCATGAAATACTTTTACTAACTGTAACCCTAATCCGCGATTTCCACCTGTAATTAGAACTCTCATATTTCCATCTCCTTATTTTTAAAATAAATAAGAAAATCCATCCACTTCCCATTCTCTAAAGAAAACGCCTCTCTCTTGCATTCAAAAGAAAAACCAGCTCTTTCTGCAAGATGAACGGATGGTTCATTATCAACATGTATATGTAATTCAATTCTATGAAAACGAAGGCTATTAAAAAATAACGATAACGCAGCTTTCACACTTTCCATGCCATATCCATTTTTCCAGTATTGATTATGTATGGAATATCCCATCATCGCCCACTGATAGTCCATACGTAAAATTTTTATAAGCTCTAGCTTTCCAATATTAGCTCCGTCTTCTTTACGAAAAATACCTAATACATACATCTCATCTCGATGTGCTGCTTCATCAAAACCTCTTATCCATTCCGCGAACCATTCTTTTGTTGAAGACGACATGTCATGATAGCCATCATCGTATTTATACTGAGCTGGTAAACGCATTTGGAATCCATCTAGCCAACTTTTATAATCTTCTTTTTGAAACGGACGGATACTAAGTCTCTCTGTCTCTACTTGTAATAGCGGCAGCTTCATCTATATCTCTTCCTTTAATTAATAATTGAATATTCTTTATTATCTTACACAAAATACAAAATCTAGTAAATTATTATGTTTTTGATAAACAGAGCCCTGTTAAACTACAATGTCGATTTTTGAGACATACAAAAAGGAAACCCCGTTCTGAAGGGTTTCCTTTTGCCATTACACTACCAATGTTATCTATGATTTAAAACGGTATATTCTGTCTTTAATATCCCATAAACATCAACATCTTCATATGTATTTAATAAAAGTCTATTCTGTCTCAATGTGCCTTCTTTACGCAAACCCGACTTTTCTAACACCTTAATCGATGATCTGTTTCTGGAAATAGCAGATGCCCAAATTTTATTTAAACCTAATTCAATAAAACCAAAATGAATCATTCTATTTACAGCCTCGGTTGCAAAACCTTTCCCCCAATAATTCTTACCAATCCAATAACCAAGCTCACCTCTATTGTTACCTTTGTCAATTCTTAATGTAATTGTACCTACAATTTCTCTTGATTCTTTAGAAATGATTCCTAAAGGATATTCGATTCCTTGCCTTATAAGTTCTGGTTGCATATCAACCCAATCTTGCGCGAACTCCAATTTATATGGGTGTGGAAGCCCAAGAATATTGGCTAATTCCTTGTCATTAGCTAATTCTTTAATTCTACATACATCATCATTGGTAAAAGGTTCTATACATAAATGCTCAGATTCTAATTTTATAGCCACATTTTCTCCCCCTTGTACTGAAATTAATTAACTTCCTTTATTTTCAATATTACACTAAAAATAAACAAAAAGTTTCAAATATTAACAATATCCACTAACAGAATCATAAACAAAAAATCCAGTTATGCTTTGTACATAACTGGATTCCTCATCATCTAATCACTTTTTATTTTACAAGTACATCTTCTCTTAATTCCCTCTTCAATACTTTCCCTAAAGCATTTTTCGGTAATTCTTCCATAAATACAACTTCGGGTATTTTATAGCTTGCTAGTTTTTCTTTACAATGCTGTATAATTTCTTCTTCCGTTAAAGACGTTTGCATATCTTTTACAATGTACGCTGTCGGAATCTCTCCCCAAAAGTCATCTGGAACTCCAACTACTGCAACTTCTAAAACACCATGTATTTCATGAATAATATCTTCTACTTGATCTGGATATACGTTATCACCACCGCGAATGATAACGTCTTTATATCTTCCCATAATATGCAGGAATCCATCGTCATCTATCATGCCAGCATCGCCCATGTTAAACCAATTATCTTTTACTACCTTCTTTGTCGCCTTTTCATTATTCCAATACCCTTTAAACATGTATGGACTTTTCACATGAATCTCGCCAACTTCATTTGTTGTTAGTTCATCACCTGTTTCTGGATGGACGATTTTCAGCTCTACATGTTTAAGAGTTTTTCCTACAGAAGACATCTTTTCTTTTCCCATCATTGGATGCCAAGAAGTGACTACCCAACCTTCTGTACTTCCATATCCTTGCACCATATATATTCCTTTTTCCATATATTTTTGAATAAGTGTTTCTGGCACTTTTGTACCACCGCTTTGCGCTACTTTAAAAGTTGAAATGTTACGTTCTTTTTTATTTAGCTCATCAAGCATGTAGCTATAAACAGCTGGGAACGCAAGCATCGTCGTAATCTTCTCTTCTTCAATCTTATCCCAAATAAGAGTAGGATTCGAATCAGCTAAGAAGATCATCGTAACACCATGATAAATGCAATTTAAAATAGAAAGCACCCCACTCATATGGAACAATGGATGTACGGATAAAAAGCGTTCACCTGCAGGAAATTCTCTTTGGCCCGCAATTTCAGTAAAATAATGATGTAAGTTTTTATGTCCAATTACACATGCTTTTGCCTGTCCAGTCGTTCCTGAAGTAAATAAGTAAATCGCATCATCATCTTCATGAACTTCTACGTTCGGTTCTGTACTTGGCTGTTCTTGTAATATTACTTCAAATGTACCAAAGCCTTCTTCTGTCGTTTTAATTACATAAGGAATTTCTTTAACAGCATCAATCTTTAAAGCTTCATGAAATTCTTCATCAATAACTAACACTTTTAATTTTGCTTCTTTTACAATCGTTTCTAATTCAAAAGCAGTAAGCTGATGATTTAACGGAATACATACCGCTCCAATTTTTAAACTTGCCATCATCACACTTGGAAACGGATGATTATTTTTGCATAGTATTCCAATGCGATCTCCTATTTGTACACCGTTCTGTAACAAATAGTGTGCAAGCTGATTTACTCGTTCATTATACTGTTGAAACGAATACCTTTTCTCTCCGCCTACAAGCGCTTCCAAATTTGGTGACTGCATTGCTCTTTTTTGTAATAATTTTTGCATCGTTCTCAAGTAAAACTCCCCTTTATATATGTTAGGTTTTTTATTTTACCAGATTAACTATTAATTTACTAAAGATTATACTTAGTGAATATAAATTTTATAAAAATAGCCATCTACTTAACAAGTAAATGGCTATTCCCTCTTATATATTAGAATACTCCTTATTCATCACATATCGTACATACTCCGGTGCGCTTTTATCAATCTCTTCATCACTTAATTTATATTCAGCACCGTATAAATAAAACGAAGGTATAAATTTCATATCTGTATATAAGCACGTAGCTTGAAATGGTTTTGTTAACTCATCCATCGTGATCCCACTATTTTCATAGTCTTTTTCTAATCCACCTATAGAAATAGCTACACCAAACTCTTTTCCCTTCACTTTATCCCCTTTTGATCCGTACGCAAATCCATATGTTAATACATCATCAAACCATTTTTTTAATAGTGGTGGTGAGCTGTACCAGTATAGCGGAAATTGAAATATATATCGGTCGTGTTCTACTAACAGCTTTTGTTCTTCTTCAATATTAAACTCCCAATTTGGTGCCACTTTATATAATTCATGCACCGTAATTTCATCCGAATATTTCTCAAGTTCTTCAATCCATCTTTTATTAATTTTTGATTTTTCAATATCAGGATGTGCTACAATTACAAGTGTTTTCATCATCTTCCATCCCCTTTATAAATTATTCAAACCTTTACGTATTAGTATGAATGAGTCACATATAATTGAAAAGTACGTACTTTAAAGTGCTATAGGAACCTTAAAGTACCTGTGGAGGTGTTATATGAATCAAAATGATGACTGCCCAATTGCAACGACACTCGATGTAATCGGCGGAAAATGGAAAGTTCATATTTTATGTGTGTTAATGGATGGAAAAATGCGAACAAGTGAAATCCGACGAGAAATCCCAAACATTACGCAAAAAGTTCTGACTCAACAACTTCGGCAACTTGAAGCTGATGGGATTATCCATCGTACTGTATATCAAGAAGTACCACCAAAGGTTGAATACACAATAAGTGAGTATGGGAAATCTTTAATGCAAATTATGGATGAACTATGTGAATGGGGAAAAGATCATCAAATGAAAAGATTACATGACTAAACTAGTGGGAACGGCACATCACTATCAAGCTAACAAAAAGACCCTAATAAGATAACTTTCATTTTTATAGTCCCTTTAAAATTTAGCTTGATAGTGATACGGCAAGACCCAAATAAAGAAGTGTATAAAACAAATTAAAAACAACAACGCATACGACTAATGTTAATAAGATAATTATAGTCGCTGAATTGCTTACTTCATTTTGAAGTCTAAACAGTCACCCTTTAAGCTAAACTTAATAATATCGCTTTTGTACGGTTATCCGTTACTTCATAATAAATTTCTAATCCTTTCCGAGTACCTGTAACGACTTTAGTAGCTTTTAGTTTAGATAAATGTTGACTAATTGTACTTTGAGGCATTTGTAATGTTTCATACATTGTCGTTACGTTAATAGGACCTTTTGCAAGCATTATTTTTACTAATGATAAACGGACAGGATGTGCTAATACCTTTAATACTTCAGTGATTTCTTCATACATTTTCATATTTTTTCTCCCCTTTTATATAACTATTAATGATATCCATATATATAATTCGAAAGGATATACGATTTTATGTCCGTCATTTTAAAAAAAAATTAAAAAATCTCTTCAGATAGAGGGAATCCTCCCAATTCTATAGATTTTTCTTACACTCTATATTATGTGATAGGAACTTTCCTTACTGAGACCCTCTACCATTGTTTCCTTGACCATTCCCGTTATTCCCTTGCGATTCTCTTCCGTTGTTTCCTTGCTGGTGCCCATTATTTCCTTGTGATTCTCTTCCGTTATTCCCTTGCTGATTTCCACTATTCCCCTGTGATCCTCTACCATTGTTCCCTGGCTGATTCCCATTATTCCCTTGCGAGCCTTTTCCGTTATTCTCATGCTGGTTCCCATTATTCCCTTGCGAGCCTCTTCCGTTATTCTCATGCTGGTTCCCATTATTCCCTTGCGAGCCTCTTCCGTTATTCTCATGCTGGTTCCCATTATTTCCTTGTGATTCTCTTCCGTTATTCCCTTGCTGATTTCCATTATTCCCTTGTGATCCTCTTCCGTTGTTCCCTTGCTGATTCCCATTATTTCCTTGTGATCCCCTACCGTTGTTTTCTTGCTGGTGCCCATTATTTCCTTGCGAGCCTCTTCCGTTGTTCTCTTGCTGATGTCCACTATTTCCTTGAGACCCTCTACCATTATTTCCTTGCGATTCTCTTCCGTTGTTCTCTTGTCGATTTCCATTATTTTCTTTTATTTGCTTCGGTTGCTGTTCCTTAGATTGCTTTTGTTCTATATACTCTTTCTTCTCGTTGCTTTCTTCTTTTACAGGAGGTGCGTCCGATAATGCATCAGAAGATGACTTTTCTTGTTCTTGATTAGACGGCGGTGCAGGTGGAGTAAGCGATTTTTTCTTCTCATTCTCTTGTTTTATATAAACGCCCGTTCCAACTCCTGCTTTCTTGGCATCCTCCCGTATTTGCATCGTACTGCTTTGATATTCAACTGTAATATGTTTTATCTCATACTCTTTCTTTAATTCCTGCAAAGCCTTTTCCAACTGTGGTTCTAGCGACTTGTCCTTTGCAACAGCCGTTAGCATAACTTTCTTATCATTTGTTAAGTACTTATCCTCTTGACTCTGCTTTATAATCGTACGTATTACGTCTTGCAGATATTTATTTTCCCACCCTTTCATTTCTTGTAAAATACGCCTTCCATCATCATTACAAGCCCGCAAATCTATAACACGAAGATCCTCCGTTACGCTCGCCTCTAAACTTGGATTTATATCAACTGAGACATAAGCAAACACTTTTTCTTCTGGTTGATTGTAGAAAAACAGCAATACGCATAGAAAACCAGCAACAATTACTGTTGTAGGCTTTAAGAAAGGTGGTATTGAAAAACGCGGAGCTCTTTGTTCTTGTTTGTTAAACGAGATTTCCTCTCCTATCATGTATGGATGCGCTTTTCTTTTAAATGTAATAAACTCTCCATTTGGAGTTAAAACAACTACGTTATGCTTTTTTATATCCATCACAATTCCTTTATTCATCATGCTTTTCCCCTCTTATGTAATCAAGAATATATGTATAGTTGTTTGCAAAAATAATGCACATTGCAATAATGTATTTTCTATGTCGTTCCAACGTTTTACGACTTACCCTAACAAGTGGTTCAATATCTTTTAAGGGTAATTTTTTCTTTCGGAAGAGCTCTTCCATCATTTCCTCTTCTTTTATAATAATCTTCACAATTTCTATTAGGTGCTCACGCGTATCACGATGCTTAGGAGATTCTTTAGCAAGCTCTGAAAATGTGATTTTAAACTCAGCCAACACACTTTGAAAATGAAGAATTTCCTCCTTACGGTTACTATTTTCCATCTCTTTCATATACTCCGTAAGCGATACTTGCATTTCTAACATTTCCTCTTGCTCATCTTCTTTTAAAAAGACAAAGTTATGCTTAGACTCCTTGCGTATATAATCAATTACATCTCTTTTTATAAGAAGATCAGCAAACGCTAAAAAAGATTTCCCTTTTTTATATGAATACTGTTCAATTGCTTCGTTAAACGCAAACAGTCCAATACTATATTCATCATCCTGTTCTGTAATATATCGGCGACAGACAGACGAGATTGATTTTCTAATAAAAGGCTGATACTGTACGATAAATGCTTCCTTATCTCCTCCGTTGTTTTGTATGTTACATACGATATCTTCTATTTTCGGTTTTCTTAGGATCTTCATTACTAAACTCAACACTAGTAATCTCCCAGCCTCCTTCAAATAGCAAAAAGGCCACTAAACAAATGACCATTCAACCACATTTTGTTAGTACTTTTCTTGAGGTTTATCCTCTTGCTGTTACTTATATTTTTCGAGACCAACTTTTTTCACCGTTTTCTTAATAATTTTCTTTTTCTCTCGGCACTAAAGTTAAGTTTGTATTTTTCATGTACTTTCTTATTTTCTTCCGCTTTTTTTGCTTGCTCTTTTTCTATTTTATCTGCAATCCTTGAATAACTCTTCTCTATACGTTTGGTAATTTCAACCTTATATTTCAGATTCCTAAATTTATCTAGCAATTTTATTAATGATTCAATGTTGTTTTTGATATTTACTTTACTTTCATGGCTTCTTTTTCTTTCATACTATATATATTCGGAGGAATAAATCATTTTATGGGGGTCAAAAAATATTTTTATAAAATAAAAACGCTATTCTTTCTAAACAAGCAAAATTATTAGAAAGGATAACGTTTTTTATTAAGTTGATAGGTATAGTTGGCAGACCTAAAGCAACAAATACATACTTTTACAATTCGCATTAGTTAAATTAATCTTTAATCCGCTGTTTTATTTCTTTAAAACGAGCATGTATAATTTTTTTGATATCCGGATGATCCTTATATAAGGTAACAGTATACATGATGGAAGATGCAAGAATAGTAGACCATATTAACCAATCTCCAGCATGCGAAAGAACTCTAATTACTTCACTCATAAATTGTTCCTGCCCTGCATGAAATGTTGATATGAGAGAATTAAGATTGAACAATAATAAAATAACAAATCTTCCTAAAAGCATAATAATCCATCCGATAATATACGAATAGCCTCCAACACTACATAATTGATTGTTATGCTGGAAAACTTTCACTCTCTTAGCTTGCCAATAACCAACTATCGCTCCTAATATAAGCAAGCTAATTAATTCAATTGTAATAATAAATTCCAATTTATTTGGAAGACCCATATAAGTTCTAATTATAGCCATGATTGGTATACCAAGAAGATCAAAACTATCTACTTTCTTAGGGATAAGCTGCCTAATAATCAATACGATAACAACTACAAGAATAATAATGAAAACTTTATTCATGCGATCAATCCCTCTTTTTTTCTTTTAAATAATACTCAATAAGTTGATTCACTTTTTCTTCTGGATATGATTCTGGTGTTTGAAGGGCATGAATTACTAGCCCATCGATAAATCCCTACAGTATCTCCAATTCAAACTCTCTATTGTATCCTGGTGTAACGTATCCTAACTCCTTCATAAAATCTAGGATCATTCCCATCAGGTACCTCGTATGGTCATCCATTTTCTTCCGAAGTTCAATAAGCTCTGGGGAACTAAAAGAGATTCCTAAAAATGTAATCCAAACCTTCCCTTCCAACATTTCTTCCTTATTGCTATTAAGCTAACAAAACAAAAATTGACGTTGTCTGAGCTTAGCTTGATGGCGATATGTTGGGCCCCTATATAAAAAAACCACAGTTCACACCCAAACTGTGGTTTTTTGAAGTACAAGGAATTACATGAATCATAAGTCACTGTCTAAATTGTACTCCTCATTTATCAATATCTGTATCTAGTTTTCAACTTCGTAACAGAGCTAAGTTTAATTTCTTACAGAATGAAACCAAGGCAATTGTTTAACATATGTATCGCCATGACATATGCAAGGGATCTTTTAGAAATCAGATAAGCAATAGTAAGTATCACCGCGCCTGGTAAATAAATGGCATAATCAGAAAGCTGGTTCGTATGAAGGAATGTAAAGATTAGAATCGAAATGATAGATGCAATGGCAGTACCAATATAATGTGAAAAGCGATTTATCAAAATATAACGAAACACAATTTCTTCAAGTATTGGACCCAGAATACCAAATACAAGCAATGTAAATATAAGAGGTACCTCCCCACCCCTTTCAAGGAGCTGTTCTTGATTCTCTGGCTGACCAGTTGCTAGAAAATGCATAATAGAACTTTCAATAATCATCATAAGTAAAACCACCATAGGAATACTCACTATTTTCAAAATTGTTTTCTCTTTAAAATAAGTAAAACTTTGAATGATTTCTTTCCTAAAGAAAATTATTCCTACAATAGCAGATACAGTAAAACCGATGGCACTAAGAAGAAATTCTGATTCAACTAAATTGACATTAGTTAAAATTGATATGCCAAATAATATGAACAAGCCAATTTGAAATGGTACAAACAGTGTAAAGATTACTAACATAATAAGTTCTTTTTTATTCATTTTTATAAAGTTCATTTTGTTATCCTCCTAATTAAATTACCTACAATCTTTGATTTTTCTTTCTGCATAAAGTTCTCCTTCCAAAATATATTCATATAAGTCAACAGACCGAACGGTCCGGTCCGGAATATAATGATACTATAAGTTTCTAGTTTTTTAAACCCTTTTTACAAATGATTAACAAAATAGAAAAAAGCAAATATATTTATAACTCGGTTTCTTATTTACAATCACATTCCAGTACTCATTAATTATTTCTTTTATAGAATGAAGTGATCAGGCTTTTATCCACAAGAACTGCGAGAGATATTATTATATAAGAAGTAAAAGTGGGAGTAGTTCAAACACTTTAGCTAAACATATTGATGAAGATTATATATAATACTCATATGTCTATGCACTCAAATTAACTATATATTTTTACATCTTCTACGATTTTAGGTAAAATTAGTTTTCTAACATGAATAAATTAAACAATTGATCATGTTATTTTTGACAGAAAATTCATTTAAAAATTATAAATAATACAATTTGATTAACCTCTGTTCAAACTGTACTATTTGAGGTTTCCATAAGATAGGGATTGATACTATATTTTTGCTTCACACTTATTTATACTTACAAAAAAATAGAGGATAAACATTACCTGGAATATTAAGCTCGGTTTTATTAGGAGGACTACAAAGCATGACTAAAGTTGATACGGTAAAGGAAAAAATTATTGAAACATCTTTATATTTATTTAATACTAATGGGATAACTCGCACATCCATCCAGGATATAATGACAGCTACTGAACTACCTAAAGGGTCTATTTATCGTAGATTCAAAAATAAAGAAGAAATTGTCCTTGCTGCCTACGACAAAAGTGGTGAGATTATGTGGGGGCATTTTCATAAAGCAATGGAAAATAAAAAGACAGCAATCGATAAAATCCTTGCAATTTTCCTTGTATATCAAGATGCAGCTAATAATCCTCCTATTGCTGGAGGCTGTCCTTTGCTTAATAGCGCAATTGAAAGTACTGGAGTATTCCCAGAATTACAAACAGCAGCAGCAAAAGGTTATGATGATACAGTAATGTTAATGGCTTCTCTCATAAAAGAAGGAATAGAGAAACAAGAGCTTAAAGAAGATATAGACATTATATCGCTCGCTTCTTTTCTTGCATCTTCAATGGAGGGCGCTATTATGGCAAGTCGAGTATCTAACGATAATGTACACCATCAGTATTTTATAGAACAAATAAAACATCATCTTTTCTCTTATTCTAAATAAGTGAGAACTTGCATTGCTTTCATTCAATTTTTATAGGCTCAAATTGAATAAACCCCTCTCATAAACATGATCTTCTATTTATGAGAGGGGTGAATAATTTTTAGCTTTTTAGACGTTGTATATTAGGCATACAACCAATCTATTTTTCACATACCTCTCCTTTTTATCCTACCCTTAAAATAAAAAATGGTATTCCTGCCGTAACATTAAAAAAGATCTTCAAATTTTTAGATACTCCTACTGTCGGCGTTCAAAAGCAAGACGTACAGCAAGACCCGTTAAGACACTTGCCATAAGCCAACGCTGCACTCGCAGCCACGTTGGGCGTGTGCCAAACCATGTAGCAATTTTGCTTGCTGTAAACACAATTAAAAGGTTGACTATAAAACTAACAGTGATTTGCGTAAGGCCTAAAACTGCACCTTGTAGAAGCAACGATCCCTTCTCAGGATCTTCAAATTGAGGTAAAAGTGACACATACAAAATAGCAATCTTTGGATTTAAAAGATTAGTCATAAGTCCCATTAGAAATAATTTCCGTGGTGGCTCATTAGAAATAGTACGAGGTTCCATAATAGAAGTAGCACCCTGGTTTATCGAATTCCAGGCGAGCCAAAGCAAGTAAGCAGCACCTGCCCACTTGACTGCTTCGTAGACAGCGGGTACTGCAAGGAATAAAACTGTCAGTCCGAACATTGTTGCGATTATATAAATTACAAATCCGAACATAATACCCAAGAGAGAAATAAATCCTGCCATACGTCCCTGCGTAATGGAACGAGAGATAAGATAAATCATATTAGGCCCAGGTGAGCAAACCATGCTAAGTGAAACTATTGCAAAGGCTAACAAAGTACTAAAGCTAACCATAAACCTTCCCCCTTTATGTTACATAAAACTTCCTATTGTAAATCTTATCATGACTGAGGAAAGATAAGATCAATTAAGTTAAGCTTTAAAAATACCCTATCCATAGTGATACTGCAGCAACTACTAACAAAGCAAAACAAATTGTGATATTTCGAACCCACTTTTGTATATCATCAAAATATCGTTCTATAAATATAGCGTTAATATAAACCATAAGAAATAGAACAATGAAAGTAAAGGAACCCAATTTATCGTTAAATTTTTCATTGGTATATGTGCTTACATGAAGGAATAGAAAAACAAACACTACTATGAATAACTCAAATATCCTTTTTTTATTCACCCCGCCACAACCTTACAATAATTCCCTTTTATTCCATTTTACCAGAACATCATGTGTAGCTGCATATGAATAATTTATTTATGTCAAAAAGGCCAACAATTCAATATTGTTAGCCTCTACTTTCCATATTCGTACCTTTTATCACTTTACTTCCTAACAACCGGAATCCACATTTCACCAAATACTAAACCGTCTCTCTGCCCCATCTCAACCGTTGTATTTGGCCCACCAACATAAGCAAAATCCGTTGCTTCTCGTAAAGCTTGACCGAAGGCGATACCAGTCAGCTTATTACTTAGCTCTTCAGCCGTTTTGTCTTCCCCTTTCACTACTAAGTATTCGCCCTTCGGAAACTGTATCACTCTAGATTCTTCTTCTATTTGTGCCTCTGTCATAACACCAGCATAATACATCATCTTGTTATTTACCGCTTCGCTCACAGAAAAAATGTATTCGTTTGTAGCTAAAGCTTTTAAAGTATCGAGCCTTCCATCTTCTTTAACAGCCGACCAAAAGTCTTCCTTTTCTTTATTGATTCCAGCAAAGTCTGTATAGTCACTCTTAATTTCAGTTCCAATACCTAACACAATAAAGCTATCTTTTTCTTCAATCGTATAATTTTTCATATTCAAAACCTGCCTTCTTTTAAAATGAATCAAATGATTTATCTTTTCATTTGATACGTTTATAATATCTTTAAATCATGTCAAAAAATGATACTGTTTAGGAGACTCAAATGAAAAAAGTTGAACGGATCAATACAATTATGCGGTATATCAACAACCGCTCCCACTTTACAATTACTGAAATCATACGAGAATTTAACATATCACGATCGACAGCTATTAGAGACATTAGAGAAATTGAAGCTATGGGCATGCCACTTGTCGCTGAAGTTGGGCGAACTGGTGGATATTTTGTCATGCATAATTCTATCCTGCCCGTTGTTCGTTTTACTGATAACGAAGTCAAAGCACTTTTTATTGCCTTTATGGCTACAAGAAATCAACAACTTCCCTACCTAAAGAGCCGCCAGTCTTTAGCCGAAAAACTACTAGGACTCATCTCAGAAACACAGCAAGATGACCTTGTTCTTTTAAATCAACTCTTACTTTTTGAAGGGACTAATCCTCATAATCCCGATCTACTTGAGCTTTCTGACCTCCCCCACCCTATGTTAGAAAAACTCATCCAAATCCTTCTTTTGGATAGACATTTATTGATTACCATCAAAGAAGAAGAAATCAAGTCTTATCCAATTTATCTATTACACCTATATCAAGAAAAAAGCCATTGGATCATTGAAGGATTTGACTTAAAAGAAGAAAAGAAGCTGATGTTTCCTGTCGATGATCTCATCAATATCGAACCGTACACAACGAAAAAGAGGTTAAATAAGAAAAAGATTTTAGAAAAACTCAGTAAGAAGGACGAAGCAATTAACCTTGTACTAGAACTTGGTCCAAAAGCGATTGCCCAGTACAAAAAATACCATCCTTTCAAAGTTTCTATATCTTATACAAATCCTTACCAATCTACAGCTATTTTAAAAACATTTATCGATGTTCACAATTCCGATGAAGTGACAGAGATGACAAATTGGCTGCTTTTCCTAGGGAAGGATATTACAATCAGGGAATTGCCTGAAGAAGTATTAGAAGTTTTACAAGAACGACTATCTTTATATTGCCCTTGAGCGATAATCCGTATTTTCTACCATGAGTGCACAGCAAATAATAAAAGCACGGAAAATCTCCCCGTGCTTTTTCAAAAATATACATAATTTCGGATGATTTAATTCACTTACCCTAACTGACGTTTAAATACTTTACTAGCAAAAAAGTACGAGATAATCATGATCCCTACGCACCAAGCAAGTGCAATCCAAATATCGTTACCAACAGTCCCTTCATATAAAAGGGCACGAATTGCATTCACGATTGAAGTTACAGGCTGATTTTCAGCAAACACACGAACAATTTTTGGCATCGTTTCGGTAGGTACGAAGGCCGAACTAATAAATGGAAGAAAAACAAGTGGGTACGAGTATGCTGTCGCCCCTTCCATAGACTTCGCTTTCAGCCCTGGAATGATTGCTAGCCATGTTAGCGCTAACGTAAACATCCCCAGTATTCCAGCTACCGCAAGCCAATCTAGCATATTAGCACTAGAACGAAAGCCCATTAAGAGCGCGACAAGAATAACCACCACGATAGTAAGCACATTAGCAACAAGAGAGGTTAAAACGTGAGCCCACAATATCGATGAGCGCTTAATAGGCATCGTAATGAAACGTGCCATCAACCCACTCTTTACATCCGTAAATAATCGCACAGAAGTGTAAGCCACACCGGATGCGATGGCCATTAGCAAAATTCCCGGCAATAAATAATTAACGTAGTTATCCGTTCCTGTCTTTATAGCCCCGCCAAATACGTAAACAAATAATAGCATCATCATAATCGGTGTAATTGCTACTGTAATAATTGTATCCGGACTACGCATAATATTACGCATTAAGCGCCCTAGTAATACCCCTGTTTTGCTTTTCATTTACATCTCCCCCTTTTTACCGATAATCGCAAGGAAAATTTCTTCCAATGTCGGCTGCTTCTCGATATACTCTACTTTTGCTGGCGGGAACATCTCTTTCAGTTCAGTAAGAGTACCTGTCGTAATAATTTTCCCGCCATGCAAAATAGCGATACGGTCAGCCAGTTGTTCTGCTTCCTCCAAGTATTGAGTTGTGAGCAAGATTGTTGTGCCGCTGCCGGCAAGTTCCTTGACTGTATCCCACACTTCGATCCGCGCTTCCGGATCAAGTCCAGTCGTTGGTTCGTCTAGAAAAATAACTGCTGGCGCCCCAATCAAACTCATCGCGATATCAAGTCGGCGCTTCATCCCGCCTGAATACTGGTCTGCCCTCTGGGTAGCCGCATCAGTCAGGCTAAATCTTGCAAGTAGATTGTCAGCAACTTGGGCAGGATTATAAACACCACGTAACTTAGCAATCATTATCAAGTTTTCCCTTCCAGTAAGCATGCCGTCTAAAGCTGCGAACTGTCCTGTCAAACTAATGCTTTGACGAACATGATCTGATTGATGCTGGATATCAAATCCGCAAATACTCACTTCACCATCATCTTGTTTCATTAGCGTCGAGAGGATGTTGACCGTTGTCGTCTTTCCCGCTCCATTTGAGCCTAGCAGCGCGAAAATTTCACCACGCTGCACCTCAAAATCCACTCCCTTTAAGACTTCTTTGTCTTTAAAAGATTTTTTTATTCCTTTTACAGAAATCGCTGCATTACTCATACTTTTTCCCCCTTATAAAATTAATTACCTATACCCTCTATTTAGTATCACTGATATTCTGTATTACTTAGTAGCGGTGTAAAAATAGAACTGAATAGCGATGGCGGCAATTCACATTTGTAACCAGCTAATCAGTCGATATTACTAATTGCATTTATTTTTTTCTCAATTTCTTCATGATGCTTTCATTCAAATCTTCACGATACTTGGAGACATATGTTTTAGCGTTTGCCACTAGTTCATCAGCAAAAGATGCTACGTCCTCCCCAGTAATGTCAAGCACTTGTCTGCCTTCCGCTGCACCAGCTTCAAACAAATCGATTAATTCATACTGTATGTGCAGCATATCCATTCCATTACCCGCTGAGAAATTCCACATGTAGTTTTGAATTTTCTTAAACACAAACTGATAGTCCTCTGGCAGTGCTCCAACACGTGCCATCATCATTTTGTATTCTTTTTTATCACCAATTAATTTTTTAAACATTTCCAACATCTTATTTTCCTCCTTTTTTATAAAGCAGAACAAGAAACTCTCCAAATGTGAGCCGGAACATTTTATATTATGAAGCTAGTTTGACTTCAAGACGTTAATTTTTGAAGATACAAAATCCCATTTTTTCCAAAATAATTCAAGCTCCTGACGGCCATCCTCATTTAATGAATAAAACTTACGAGGCGGTCCCATATCTGATGGTTTCTTTTCAATATTCACAAGCTTTTTCTTTTCTAATCGTACGAGGATGGTATAAACAGTCCCTTCCACGACTTCGGTAAATCCAAGATCATTCAGGTGGCGGGTAATCTCATAGCCATACGTTTCTCGGCGGCTAATGATTTCCAGCACACACCCTTCCAGTGAACCTTTCAGCATTTCAGTTAAATTTTCCATGTCCTGATCCTCCTTTACCCCCTATTCTGTCTGACTTATATTCAGTATCACAGAGTACTAAGGCGAATTTTTACTGAATAGCTTTTGAGTAAAACTACACTATTCAGTATTACTTATTACAACTACATTGTATGACTAAGTAGCGATGAATGTCAACTAATTTTCAAAATTTTTCTAAAATCCGCTATTACCTATTGTTTACTGAAAACATTTTGAAAAACAATACTACTCAGTATCACCTATTACTTCTACATTGTATGACTGAGTAGTTGTAAATGTCAACTCGATTTTTATATTTTTCTAAAATCAACTATTACCTATTAGATACAGCCGGTTTCCTATTTGAAAAAATTTCGCCACATACCTATCCGGCCAAGAAAAGAAAATACCCCAAAACAAATATTCTACATTTTTGTTTTGGGGCACTATAGGCAATCTCTTTTTCTTAATAAGACAGATCATCCTTTTGTTACGATAACATCATTTCCATATCTTCCGCTGCAGTTGTAATCAGTTTTAAACCGAATGTTTCTTGTAAAACATCAAGCACGCCAGGTGAAATAAATTCAGGCGCCTTTGGACCGATGCGAATATCTTGAATACCAAGACTAAATAGCCCAAGTAAAATGGCAACCGCTTTTTGTTCAAACCATGACAGGACAATACTAACTGGCAATTCGTTCACTTCGCATTGAAAAGCATCTGCTAAAGCGGCTGCTATTTTCACTGTAGAAATTGAATTATTGCATTGCCCTAAATCAATGTAACGCGGAATCTCTGTACCAGGTACAACACCGTACTCCACATCATTAAAGCGGAATTTCCCGCAAGAAGTCGTTAAAATAACTGTTTCTGGCGGAAGTGACGTTGCTAATTCACGATAATATTCTCCGCCTTTTCCTGGAGCATCACAACCTGCGATGACAAAGAAACGCTTAATCTTTCCTTCTTTTACTGCATCAATAATTTCTGGAGCTAATGATAAAACTGTATTATGATGAAACCCTGTTACTAACTGTTCATCCGATTCCATATGTACTTCTGGAAGTTCTAGCGCTTTTTCAATCAACGGCGTGAAATCATCATTTTCAATTTTTTGTACACCTTCTAAACCTGCAATATCATATGAAAAGAATCGATCAGAGTATGATCCTTTAATTGGCATAACACAGTTCGTTGTCGCTAATATGGCACCTGTAAATTTTTCAAAAAGACGTCGTTGATCATACCATGCCTTACCGATGTTTCCTTTTAAATGCTTATATTTTTTCAGCTGCGGATACCCGTGTGCTGGTAACATTTCAGAGTGCGTATAAATATTAATTTCTTTTCCTTCTGTTTGTTTTAATAATTCTTCTAACGCAAACAAATTATGACCAGTAACTACAATTGCTTTACCTTCTACATAGTTTTGTGTAATTTGAACAGGCTCTGGAACACCAAAGTGATTCTTATGCGCCTCATCTAACAACTCCATTACTCGTAAAGCAGATTTCCCAACTTTCATAGCCATATCAATATGCTCTTGTTCATTAAAGTTAGAATTGGTTAATGTCATATACAATGCTTCTTGCGTTGTAGCATCTACAAAAGCATCCGTATACCCTAGCTGAGCAGCATGCGTACGATAAGCCGCAATTCCTTTTAATCCAAACACAATCGTATCTTGTAAACTTGCAATTGTTTCATTTTTACCGCAAACACCCATTACTTTACATCCGCCTGTTGGCGTTTGTTCACATTGATAACAAAACATGATCATCCCACCCTCTCCCAATCATTCCTTACAAATCAAGCATAATACCCATTAGGAAAAAAGGATGTGATATCAATCACAATACTAAGTATAAATTTGTGACAGTTCACATTGTTGACATAATATTTTTACTGTCTTCTGACATTAATACTTGCGCATGATCATTTAAAAGCAGTCAATCTCCAAATCTAATAAATATTATCGAGCTTAGAGAAACAATCAAAAGGACCAAGTCCCAGTTCAACTGGAAGAATCTATTATGGGAAAAGAGGTAGCATTTTAGAAAAATATAAAGAGGTCACTCTTAAGGAAATGTATACGACAGATAACTTCAATATCAATTGGATAAATGATGAACGAGTACAGGTAGAAGTATTAGAGGAAAATGTAGTAACAGCTAGCATCATGATTGATTTATCAAAATGAATCTATTTTCACATGTTATAAATGTGTTCTATACGGCACACGAGAGATACATAGCATTTACAAATCAAAAGATTTATAGACATGATGAATCGCACCTTTCTTTACAATATATTTACATTATCTTTACATTGTTTACATTATTTATATGATATATTTATATAGAATCTACTTAAGAAATTTCATGTACATTGTTATCTTTATAATCTCTGATCTGATTGATAAGAGATTATGTTATATTTTCATACCAGAGGTGAATTAAGATGACTGAAACTTTAAAAACACTTATAATGCTTGATGCTACTTACGTTGTTATAGCAATTATGACGGTACTGGTATTTGTATACTTGGAATTAAAATCTCAGTAACGTATGCAGGCATAATTGATAGCTTCGCATTTAAATATAGTTAGAAGAAAGCGAGGAGAAAATTGTTTCTCCTCGCTTTTTTATTCCCATAATTTTTTATTTCAACAAATCCAATGTATGTAAAAGTAAATCTCTCTCCCCTACGCCCCCATGACCAGGCACTACTGAATTGATGTTTCCATATCGTTTCAGTACATTCTCAATCGATGTAGACCATTCATTTACGTAAGCATCAGCAACGTTTCCTAAATCTTTCGCGGACGCAGATTTCACTAAACAACCACCAGCTAAAATGTTGTATTGCGGTAACCATACGACAATATTATCTTCTGTATGTCCTTTCCCTGGATAGAACGTTTCTACTTTCATATTTCCAAACTTCAAATTTGTAATGGATTGTAAGTCTCCAAGCGGTTCTTCATATCCACTTTTCTTTGCTAGTTCTGCAGTTAGTGCTGTACTATGCGCCTTAATGCCTCTTTCTTTCAACGTTTTAATTCCGCCAATACGATCAGCGTGTGCATGTGTAATAATGACATCTGTTACGCGCTTCTTAAATTTCTTTTCTACCATCTCTATTAATTCCTTCGTTAACTTATCATCCCAAGAAGAATCGACAAGTACTAACCCTTTAGAAGTACTAAGAACTAGCCCGTTCGAAGGAACTGCTTCTCCGTTAAAATAACCTAACTCCGTATGAACCCATACATGCTTGTTTAACTGAGAAATTGAAATGGTTCCTGACTCATTTTTTATTACTTTTTTCTCTAGCTTTTGTTCCGCTTGTACAGAAGAAATAGTACTAACAAATTGAGTTGTTCCTAGTAAACTAACACATACCCCTAATTTTAATAATGTATTGTTTTTCATTTTCCCCACCCTTTCTTTCAAATGAAATAGTTATTACCTATAATAGACAATTCATCTCAAATGTTTGTTCCATCTTTTCTTACATATTTTTCATACCATTAATAAAAAGCGCACAAAATTTTGTGCGCTTTTTAACTTCCCTATTACCATTCACGTTTTTTATTAATCCTCATTTTTTCTTCAAATGCCTTCTCTAAATCAATTTCTAACTTGTTTGCTAAATCACATACATTCCAAATGACATCAAACATTTCTAAACCAATCTCTCTTTTCGAATCTTTTATTTTATCACGCTTTAGTATAACTTCCGCTAACTCACCTAATTCCGCCATCGTATACATCGTACGCTCTTCAATGGTTGTATCCTGAAATCCTTTTTCTTTACTGAAATTTAATACATATCTCTGGAATTCCACAATATTCATACTTAATCTCCCTTCATGATACATACTCCGTTTTTCTATTACACTTAAAATGTATTTTGTTAAATTATAACATTCATACTATAATTTATTTATAACTCTTTAACGGAGGTGTTTTCAATGACTCTCTTCGCTTCCCCATCATTATTCATACTAGCAATTATTTCATTTGCACTATCCTATTTCATCGGAGTTAAACAATACACTTGGCTCTTATCAGGATTTAATGAACAGCGTGTGCCAGATAAAGGTAAGTTATCAAAAATAGTTGGTCTTTATAATTTAACTGCCGGTGCTATTGCCACAATTGGTAGTGTCTTCACTACTCCTAATGTCAAAATCTTATTTCCTATCATTATAATTGGCCACGTTATAATCGCTGCTTATGTAAATACACGTATGGTGAAATGAAAAAGATCACCCAAATGGATGATCTTTTTTATAATTTATCGACATATTGCTTCGCTTCTAATAAGGAAAAACCAAAAGCCTCTCTTACTCTCTTAACTGCTGTAACTGTTTTTCCTTCTTCCATAAGCTGACGCAACTCTTTATTAATTTCAGGTTCTCTATCTACAATTCCCATTTCTTTCGAAATTAGCTGTAATCTATCTTCCATCCTCTTTAAACGGGCATCCGTTTTCTTTTCGATTCTATTTAATTTTTCAGCAATATAAATAAATCCAAAGACCGCTATCGGTATGATCATCCAAAATTCCATGACTATTCCTCCTCATTAGCTTTCATTTGTTTTATTTCACTAACTTATGTAAATTTTACCACATGACACATTTAATGTATAATAGTAATATACAACACTGTTGATAAAACCTTTTATTTTAGGGGGACACTTTATGAAAAGATTTTTTAAGACGTTACTACAATTTGTAGTTCTTTCAATTGCACTACATGTATTATTTGATATCGTTGGCTGGCTTGTTTTCAATGCGCCAATTCCAAACAAACAAAGTATTATTTCCTTACTAACAACCTCATGGCTTATGTACATGTACCGAGACAAATTTTTTAAAACATTCACTTCAAATTAACTAAAAAACTTCATCGACAAAAGATGAAGTTTTTTCTTATTCTCTCTATTTACTACTGTATAATAGAACTAACATTCTGTCTTTTTAAAGAAAGGAGTCACTATGAACTTAAAAAGTAACAATATATACGAAAAAATGAACCAATATTCCGTTGCAGGTTTGAGTCTTGCCGTTATACGTGATGGCACACTAGACGAAGTCGCTGCTTTTGGAACACTTGAATCAGGAACAACTAGAACTGTCACTACAAATTCTATATTCAATTCTTGTTCAATTAGTAAATTCATCACTACAATGCTCGTACTAACATTATCAGATCAAGAAATCGTGCATTTAGACGAAGACGTAAATAATACACTCACATCTTGGAACATACCTACCAATCTATTCACCTCTCAGAAAAAAGTTACGTTACGAAATTTATTAAGTCACCAATCTGGAATTATTGACCCTCCTAATAGTTTTGAACATTATACATTTGCACAAGGGCGACCAAACATGTCTGAACTCCTTGCCGGTAAAACTTCATATTGCTCCATACCTATTGAAGTGACTTATAAACCAGAAAGTGAATTTCGCTACTCTGATGCAAACTTTTGCATTATTGAACTACTACTTGAAGATATAACTGGAAAATCATTCAACCTTTTACTTGAAGAATATATCTTTCAGCCACTGCAAATGAAGAATAGTACAATCTTCTCTTCTAAAGACATACATAAAACCGATGATTTTGCTTGCGGACATAATAAAGATGGCACCGTTACAAATGAGAAGTATCCATTTTATCCATTCGCAGCTGCTTCAGGTATTTGGACCACACCAACAGACTTATCAACTTTAGTAATTGAAATCATTCATTCCTTACAAGGAAAGGGCAGACTAAAACTTTCTCAAAAATTAGTACAAGATATGATTTCTCCTCAAGGTTGCTCAAAATGGACTGGATTAGGTGTTTTTCTAGATGATTCTAACGAAGACTTACAAATGTATTCACTTGGATGGGGCGTGGGATTTCAATGTATGATGGTATGCTATCCATACCGAGGTAATGGTGCTGTTATAATGACTAACGCTGACTTAGGTGTTCATCAAATGGAAGGGATTATTGGTGAAGTGTTAAAAACATTATCCTTATAATGAAAATAAAGAAGCTGTTCCTTCCAGCTTCTTTATTTATATTACATTTTTCGCAACAATTTTTATATGTTCTGGCGCAATAATCTCCGTTATACTTTCTTGGAAATCTTCCTGCAACATTTCTTCAATATGTTCTAACTGCACTTCAACATGTGTGCATTCTAAATTATGTATATTTAATAGTGCATAATGATCTTTTTTCTTAATTACTAAATATTGATTTTCCTCTGTTACTAGTACAGAACCTAATCGTACTCCTAGTAGGCGTTGATCATCAAACTTCACAACCATTCCCCCTTACTTTATATGTAATAAAATAACATTTAAGGTAATCTATTCTTTATAAACTATATCACACTTTATTAAAATATAAAGTGAAACTTTAATCAGCCCTCACCAATCGGGCTTTTACGGGCAGCCCGACCCCCACCTAACTTCTTTGCTTTCGCTGGATTTTGAGGTAGGGGTCTTACTGCCCGTTAATGCGGGATAAATATCATATTTCTTTTTACTTAAAACCCCTATTCTTTTATATATTTCGATACAAAAAACTTTCTCAACATAAAATTAGAATTTTCAGTTTTTATTCTTATAAAAATCAATTATAATAAAGTTAATAAATGTTTGACCTCTCCTAATTCATGTACATATGGATGATCAGTAGTCGCTGCTACTGATCTATTTTTTTGATTTCAGAAAGTAAATACGCCGCATCCTTTCCTACACCACAAATAAGTGCAGAACCTCTTTGAGACTGCCACGGTAAACCGATATAATACAATCCTCCTACTGGACTTATCCCCTTTACATGATTGGGAAATCCATTCTCATTCACTGCCTTTTCAATTTCAATCCAGTTATAATTCTGAATAAAACCTGTTGACCATATAATGCTTTCTGTACTATATGTTTCACCGTTCTGAAACATAATGTTATTTTCTGATGCACTTACTACTTTTTCCTGTAGTTGTATTGCTCCATTACGAATGAGTTCCTTACCTTCAAATCCAAAAATAGGATCTTTTCTCTTCTGAAACCATTTCCCCCTCTTGGTACTAACTTCAGCATACAATAAACCCAATTTTTCTAACCAATTAAAAATACTTTTTCTAAAAAAATGTAACGGTAAAAACGTTAAAGGATGACTGATAGACATCATAACTTCATGAGTTTTTGCAAGTTCTACCGCTATTTGCATTCCTGAATTCCCGCCACCTACTACTAGTACTTTCCCCTGTGGAATTTGTGATGGTGATTTATATTGTGATGAATGTATTTGAAAAACATGTGATGAAAGATTTTCTGAAACTGAAGGGATAAATGGTTGATGAAACCCACCCGATGCGATAATAACTTTTTTCGATTGTAAAATTTCTGTAGGAGTGTGCAATTCAAATATTTCTTTCTCTTTCCTTATTTTTAAAACTTCCGTTTGCAATTGGATTGGTAATTGAAAATGTCTTGCATATTCTTCTAAATACGTTGCAATTTCATCTTTATGTGGAAATTCATTCCTTTCCCCTTTTAATATCATCCCGGGTAAACTACTATATTCTCTCGGTGTAAAGAGCTGTAAAGAATCATATCTGTTTCTCCATGAATCCCCAATTCGGTTTCCTGCCTCAAGTAATAAAAAATTATATCCTTCTTGCTTCAAGTAATATCCCATTGTTAATCCAGCTTGACCAGCTCCAATAATAATTACATCTAACATCTTTTTCCTCCTTCTCAAAACGTATGAATATATGCTCATTCGTTCATATGTTTTATGATACGATTTATTTTTCAATATTTCAATCTGTTTAACAAAATGAAAAAGAGTAGTTCACTGCTTTATGAACTACTCTTCATTCCATTTATTTATATCGGGTTTTGCATAAGCATATCCTTTATTCAATAATATAGAATGATAATCCTCTACATTATCTATTTTCACCCTAATCGCACCACCTGGCGAAGCATCCCCATGATGTTCTGATAAATGTATTACAGCATCGTGTAACGAAATTTGCATATATAATGGCATATGTTCCTCATACCGATGTTCCCAATCCAGTTTAAATCCTAAAAAATCTAAATAAAACAGCTTTGCTTTTTCAACATCAAAAATTCTAAATATAGGTGTAATCATTTATAATCTCCTCCTATTTATAAACATCTGCCGCCAATTCCCTCAAAACATCCACGTTTACTACTTCAAAACAACCATTGTTCTTTTTTATAATCTCTTTATCACAAAAAATATTTAATGTACGTAATAGGTGCCGATAACTCGTTCCTAACAATTCAGCTGTTTCCGTTAAATTCCCACTAAATACAATTCGATTTCCGTGCTGCACCGCTCGTTCCCCTGCTGCTAACATGTAACTCGCAAGTCTATTTTCAAGTGGATATAGTAAATTAATTGTACTATTTTTTGAAAGTCGATTTAATTTATGTGCTAATGATCCGCAAATACATCGTAAAAATTTCGCATCATGAAATAGTTTATTTCTCACTTTTCCTAAAGGTAAAGCAACACAATATGAATCTGCCATCACTTGTACGTTTGAAGCCGTCTTTTGAGAATGAATTAATTCCACATCTCCTAACAGCTGTAAACTATCATAAAAACATAACAATACAGATTTCCCGTTACTTAATGTATTAAACGCTTTCGCTTTTCCTTCAACGAAGAAAAATAAATAATCTATCTCTTCATTTTCTCTACAAATAAACTCATTCTTTTTAAAAAATATAAGTTCCATATACGGTTTCATATCATTACTAAAAAATGAATCAATATTATTTTGTTTCATATACTCTGCTAATTTAATTGAATTACATACTTTCTTCATAGTTCCCCCGCCTTTACAACTCATCCCCATTGTAATCAAAATTTTCTTCTTCCACTATGACATATGTCATAGTAATACACAATTTCAGCATGATACAGTCATTACAAATATGAAAATTAAAGGGGATATTACATTGTATAACTTTCTTTCTGTCTTTATTGGTGTGCTCATCGCCGTTATGCTACCATTGAATGGGATTTTATCTGAGTTAATTGGCAAGTACACAGCGAGCGTTGTCATTCACCTTGTCGGTTTAATTGCAGTTATTTTCGTTTTAATCATAAATAAAAATAAAATTCGTTTCGATAAAGGTATTCCACTTTTTCTATATAGCGCTGGAGCGATTGGAGTATTCACTGTCCTTTTTAATAATATAAGTTTCTCCGTCCTTGGTGCATCTATTACAATCGCATTAAGTTTACTTGGTCAATCCATTGCTTCCATCGTTATTGATCATTTCGGCTTATTAGGAATGAAAGTTGCAAAGTTTGAAAAGAAAAAACTAATTGGATTATGTTTCATCTCTTCCGGAATTATAATCATGTCAATTTATTAATGGGGGCAAGAAAATGTTATATATTACTATCGCTATTTTAGCTGGTGTTTCTATCGTTGTTGCTAGAATTATTAATGCGAATTTAGCAGCGAAAATTGGAAATTGGGAAGGCACGTTTTTTAATTATATTACTGGATTATTTTTCTCTATGTTATTTTTAATTTTCAGTTCAGATTCAATATACATTCCTAGTCATACGTTGCAATCTATTCCTATCGCTGTTTACTTAGGCGGATTAGTAGGCGTTATCGTCATCTCGTTATCGAACTATATTACGCCTAAAATATCAGCATTTTATTTAACGTTACTCATCTTTATTGGACAATTATTTGCGGGGACTATCATTGATTTCATCTTGTCACACGAACTCTCTACGGGAAAGGTTGTTGGTGGCATTTTCGTACTAATCGGACTCACTTACAATTTACTCGTAGATCGCCCTGTTAAAACTGTGCAGAATAACCAAGTTCAACTATAATACTTTACGCTTACCTATCATATATTAATAGAAAAGCTCTTCATATGAAGTAATAGAGAGGAGAATATTCTATTAAGAAAATCATTTTACTGCTAGGTAGTGCATTGATTATTTTTGGAATCGCATGGTTTTTCAACTCTGGGAAATCTATTCAAGATTTCTATACAGCAAATAAACCAAAGAAAAAAGCTACTATCATTTCAACTCAAAGAGACCCGAATGAGCCCCTTGTCTTTTTAGGAAAGCAGGAAATAAAAGATATACATGTCGAGTCAATTAAAACAAAAAAGGATATCTTTCTCACAAAAACAGATGAATTAAAAACATTCATTAACAGTATGGATACCGCCAAAAAAGGAAAATTAACATTAGATGAAGAAGGATCAGATTTAATAGATTGTGATATGTGGATTACTTTCGAGGATGGAACTTATAAAAAATATTTCATATGGGTAGTTGACCATCACAATAACGAAGTGATGATTGCTCAGCAAGATACTCCTGATGATGTAAATCTTACGTACTATCAATTAAATGAAGATAGTTCTAAAAAAGTTTATAACTTATTCAAAAAAATTATTTAAACGAAAAAGGTCATGAGCACGTAAGCTCATGACCTTTTTGCACTATATATATTCCGGGAACACTTTACATCCCTTTTCCTGTTCTATATCATGTCCAAAGAAAAGAATCGGCTTCTCTTTCATCACAACTTCTTTTAAACGTTTAATTGAAGATAAGGCTAATTCCGAATCAAACCCCGCAAACGGCACTTCATCTTCAAAGTTTTCTTTCGTATAAGATGCATCAATCGTTAATAATACAGGACCGGATTTTTCTGTCTCAATTAATAGCGATTGATGCCCTGGAGTATGGCCTGGTGTATGCAATAATTGAACTCCTGGTACGACTTCATAATCACCTTCAATGATTTTGTAGTTTAAATTCGGCAATATACATTCTTTCAAATATTCTTCGCTATGCTGCGCCGCCTCATATTCAGCACGCTGTACAATGATTGGTGTATTTATAAAAGCGCCATTTCCTCCTGCATGATCAAAATGTAAGTGAGAACTAATAATATAAAGAAGGTCTTCCGGCTCATAACCAACCCGTTTTAAAATATTCACGACTCTATCTTCTTCAGTCATTTTCGGTAAAACCTGCCCTTCGACAAATGTACCGTTAAAAAGCCCTTCATTATTAACCGCACTTTCTGGCATACCTGTATCTACTAAGATAGGCCCCTCTTCCGTCTCCAAAAGATAACACCATACAGGTAAGTTCAATAGATTCCCCGGTGTGAGCGTACTATTAACAGAAGAATGATCTAACATACAACGACCTGCTGGGATGAAATAAAGCTTCTTTACTGTCATTATGTATCCACCTTTACTTTTAATTTGAGATAAAGTAACACAGTAAAAAATTCTGCTTTTTAGAAGCAAACTCCTTCCACACTTTCATACCAGCATAAATAAAAAAGAATGTTCTTTTTTACATAATGGCATTTCACCATCTATAATAAAAGAGAAAATGACTCTTACTTTAATGGAGGGAATAGAAATGAAAGCAATTGGTTTACATGAATACTTACCTATTGAAGAAGAAAACAGTTTAATTGATATTGAAGTTGAAAGACCTGTTGCTACAGGAAGAGATATACTCGTTAAAATTAACGCTATTTCCGTTAACCCAGTTGATACTAAAGTTCGCTCTCCGAAAGATAAAAAAGAAGATGTAGCAAAAATACTCGGCTGGGATGCTAGTGGTGTCGTCGTACAAACAGGCGAAGGTTGTACGTTATTTAAAGAAGGAGACGAAGTATTTTACGCTGGAAGTATTACGAGACAAGGTACATATAGTGAATACCACCTAGTTGACGAAAGAATCGTTGGCAAGAAACCTAAAACGTTAAGTGATGCTGAATCTGCAGCACTTCCTTTAACAGCTATTACGGCTTGGGAAGGTTTATTTGAACGCTTAGGTATTGATTATAATAAAAGAGATGAGAATACATTCAAAAACATTTTAATTATTGGCGGTGCTGGTGGTGTTGGCTCGATTGCAATTCAACTTGCAAAATGGGCTGGACTGAATGTAATCACAACTGCATCCCGTAATGAAACGATACACTGGGTTGAAAAATTTGGTGCCGATTATATTATTAACCATCACCAGCCTTTACAAGATCAAATATTAGAGTTTGGGCTAAAAGATGTAGATTATATTTTCTGCTTAAACAATACAGATCAACATTGGCAAGCAATATGTGAGCTTATTAAACCACAAGGAAAAATTTGCTCTATCGTAGAAAATGAACACCCTCTTGAAATGGGTATTTTAAAAAGTAAAAGTGCTACATTCGTTTGGGAGTTTATGTTCACAAAAGCGATGTATGAAACTGGTGATATGATTACGCAGCACGAACTATTAAATAAAGTAAGCGAACTGTTAGATGAAGGCATTTTAAAGACTACATTAAATGAAACACTAACACCAATTAACGCTGAAAATGTAAAGAAAGTACATGCCCTGCTTGAAAGCGGCAGTACAATTGGGAAGATCGTTTTAGAGAAATTTTAATAATAAAAAGTCCGATTTCCAAATGAGAAATCGGACTTTTTTACTATCTTTATTTACTTGAAATCTCCTGATCATTTGGAACATCTAACGGACGTCGTTTCCCTATTCCGAAAGCGTAGAAACTAATTGTAACGATAGCTAAGAAAATAATACCTACAACTAGTGAAATACGTGTATCATCGTTAAACCACATTCCGATTAATACCATAATTAAAAAGGCAATCGTCAAATAGTTTGTAACAGGAGCAAATGGCATTTTGAACGGATGATCTTTCATCTCTGCTCCCTTTTCTTTTCTGAAATTAATTTGACTAATTAAAATGACAAACCATGGTACCATACCAGGAAGTACACTCGCACTATATACATATACGAATAAGTTTTTCGGTGCAATATAACTTAATACAACACCAACCGCTAAACCGATAATTACGCCAACTGTACCGAATAAAGGTACACCATTTCCAGACAGTTTCGTGAAATATTTCGGCGCTTGTCCATTTACACCTAACGTATAAAGCATACGACCCGCACTATAAATACCACTATTACACCCAGACATCGCCGCTGTAATAACAACGAAGTTAATAAGTCCAGCTGCTGCTGTAATACCAACCTTCGCAAAAGTTGCTACGAACGGGCTACCAATTGTACTTAATTGATCCCACGGATACACAGTTACAATAACGAAAATAGCACCAATATAGAAAATTAAAATACGCCAAATTGTACTTTGAATCGCTCTTGTAAGTGTCTTCTTCGGATTTTTTGCTTCACCAGCAGTAATACCGATTAATTCCACACCTTGGTATGCACCCACTACAAGTGATAATGCAAAGAAGAATCCTGAAAAACCACCTGTAAAGAAACCGCCATTTGACCAAAGATTTGATATGCCAATCGCTTCTCCGCCGTTACCAATTCCGAAGAAAATAAGTCCAAATCCTGCAATAATCATTAATAGAATCGTAACGATCTTAATCATCGCAAACCAAAATTCAAATTCGCCAAACGACTTAACAGAAATTAAGTTAGCTGCGCCAAGAATAACCATTGCAATTACACCTGGTATCCATGCTGGTAAGTCTGGGAACCAATATTGCATATATGCTCCTACCGCAATAATTTCTGACATCCCAACGATAACCCACTGGAACCAGTTACTCCACGCTGTCATATAACCAGCTAACGGATGAATATACTTATGACCGAACGTCGCAAATGAACCTGTACTCGGCTCCATATACAACATTTCACCCATCGCACGCATAATGAAGAAGATAAAAATACCTGCAATCGCATAAGCAAGCATTACTGACGGACCTGTCCATTTAATCGTGCTGGCCGACCCCATAAACAAACCAACACCAATCGTTCCGCCTAAAGCGATCATTTGAATATGACGTGCTTCTAAGCCCCTTTTCAATTCCTTGTTTGCCACTTCATTTCCCCCTCTTAGATGATTCATAGCCGCATTTTAATACAAGATACTTTCCCCTAATTCCTTTCGGCTCTGAAAATGATGAAGCAAACGTCATTTTAGACTAACTTTAAAGCTATCCTAAAATCGTTTTTTGCCTCTTATAAAACCCTCAAAACCTTTCATCTTCCAATATTCTATAAATCTTAAAATTACTTATCTTATATTAATTCATTAATCTGAAAAATTCAATTATTTTTTCAATAAATTATTATACATAAGTCTGATTAATTTTTAACTAAATTAACAATAAAATACATCTATTCAATATGATTCCGGTATGAATATTATTACAATATAAATAACCGAGGAGAGTATTTTTTCCTCTGTTTCACATCCCATTCACTTCAATCTTTATAGTTGATAACGTAATTTCCCACACGTCCGATTCATATACCAACCAGAAATTTAATATATTAATAAACTACTAATTTCTTTAGTCCAGCCCAATTTTGAGGCAGGAACCTTACTACCTCAAAATAGCGAGATAACATATAAAAGGGTCTCATTTTTAATGAGACCCTTTTACCATTTCACATTTAAATCATTTTTGAAGTTTGTTTCCCTAAAATAAACACTTTAGTAAACACCATCATGATAACTACAATAATCAGAAAATAAAGTGGCATCACGAGTAACGATCCTGTATGCAGCTGACTCATTCCCCAAATTGTCATCGTCACAATTACATAGTAGCCTAAGCTAAACAATGCTCCGGCTGTACCAATAACATCTTGAAAATCTACTAATGCTAAACTTAAACAGTTAGGTAACGCTATCCCAATTCCTAATAGCAATATAAACATCGCTACTAAAAATACAATCATATATATTATGTTTGGATTTGATCCCAGTGAAGTAATAACAGATAAAAGGATAGCTCCTCCTGTCATTACAAGACAACCAATATATATAATCTTCTCTGGTTTATACGTGGCAAGCAATCGTTTCGAAACTTTCGCTCCAATAATAGAAGCGGAAGCAACAACGATCCCTAAAAATCCATACATACTAGGCGATAATTGAAAGTATTCAATAAAGATAAACGGTGCTTCTGCATAATAGCTAAATAAAACACCATTCGCTCCTCCAATTAATACCCCATATGTTACTACTTTAGGATTTGTAATCAATCGTTTTAAAACAGAAAACACATTTATCTTATTCGTTACTGAGCCCGTTTTTGTTTCTGGAAGAGAAACAAACGTATACAGAAAAATCCCGACGCTCATTACTACTAAACTTAAAAATACGATTTTAAATCCAAACATTTGATCTAGAAAGCCACCAATTAACGGTCCTATCGCTGGTGTAAAAGCAATGACTGCCGAAATTTGAGCAAACATAACATGCCTCTTATGCCCTTCTACACTTTCACGAAGAATCGTTTGTGTAACAACAGAGCCAGCACTTGCTCCAAACGCTTGAATAAAACGACTTAGCAATAAAACTTCAATGGAATTTGCAATAAAGCATAAGAAACTACCTACACCATATATTACAATTCCAAATAACATTGCCGGGCGACGGCCAACTATATCCGATAACCATCCAATAAAAAATACACCTAAAGCAAATCCAGCGAAATACACACTAAGAGTTAACTGTACCTCATTATTACTTACATGTAACGCCTTTGAAATGTCAGGTAAAGACGGTGTGTAAATCGTTTCACTAATTTGCGGAAATGCGACAAGAATAATCATTAACAAAATTGATGGTACTGAGACTTTTTTCATTTTTCATACCCTCCTATAACTTTGAAAATCTCAGAAATAAAGAGACTTTCCTAAGCTACGGAACAGGAGGGGCCATTATAGAAATTCGATCATAAAACAACAAAGAAAACACCTCAATTACGTATGTTAATACTTATAGGAGGGTAATATTAACATTGATTTTTTAAATATACTTTTTCAATTATATTACATATTGCGTTTCTTTTTCTAGTGTTAAGCCTTGGAGGCTTTGTTAAAAAGATAACTTGAAGATACCACCTTTTTATGGAATAATTAGAAATAGTTTGAATTAATAGTTCTAATTATCAAGCAATAGACCAGCATTTTTAATGTCGTAAAGCTTACAAACAGGAGGCCTTTCGTAATGATTGAAATTTTAAGGACAGTAATAAATTTCTTGATTGCTCTATTCTCAGGAGAATTACCAATTGTATATTATGTGTGGATTATTACCCTATTCCTAATTCAAATAAGCCAATCTACTCTGAATTATAAACTCTTTAACAAGAAAGATAATTTCAGCACTTATACATCGGAAGGATTACTTGCTTTTATTATTTTATTATTTGGAGGTATGTTAGTATCTAAGTTACTTTCTTACATAATAGACGATTCTACTATTAGTATGACAAATGTAACACATTATTTTATTTCTCTTATTATATTAACTATATTTGTCGTCATAAGCTGTCTTAAAGATTTTATAGAAACATCTATCAAAAATAAAAATGTGTCTCTTTTTAGCTTTTTAGTAGTTTCCTTAATAACAAGTATACTTTCATTCAAGTTTTTATCACCTTTAATCGAAGGTTCTTTTTCTCTTTCTAAATCTTTTATAACCACTTTAATCATTCTTGTAACTATATCAATTCCTCTATTAATTGCCTTAGAGGAAAAGTATGCAGATGAAAAGTAATTCTTACATTCATAGTTTGAAATTGAGTGTCTATTCTTTTTTAACGGTATTACTAAAAAATAACAGTCATTAAACCGAAAATTACATAGAAATGAGGAAATACAATTGAGCATTGAACAACAATTATATGATGCAGTGAAAAATTTAATTGACCAAAGATATCCACATAATTGGGGCGGAGCTGCAGCAATCCGTGTAGAAGATGGATCCATTTATACAAGTGTTGCCCCAGACGTAATAAACGCTTCAACAGAACTTTGTATGGAAACAGGTGCTATTTTAGAAGCACATAAATTCCATAAGAAAGTTACACATTCGATTTGTCTTGCAAGGGAAAATGAGCATTCTGTGTTAAAAGTATTATCACCTTGTGGTGTATGCCAAGAACGTTTATTTTATTGGGGGCCAGAAGTACTATGCGCCATTACAAATTCTAAACAAGATGTTATTTTTAAACCGTTAAAAGAGTTGCAGCCATACCATTGGAGCGAAGCATATCATGATGAATTCGCAAAAGAATGGGGTACGAGATAAAGTGAAGGCTACTCGCAAATAGCGGAAGAATAAAAATGATTCACTAAAAAAGCACCGTCACAAATGACGGTGCTTTTTCTATGTAAGAGCTACTAGAAGGTTCCCTTCTAGCCTACTCCCATTTATAAGTCCAAAATTGTTCAAGTTGCAGCCATTTTAAAGTTGCTGCATCTTTATTTTTGATTTTTGCATGTGTTTCTTCTAACATCGCTTCTGTTTGTGAACGATGCGCACCTAGTGCAGCTAATTTATGCTCGAATACTTCACTAATATTATTTACAACATCCGGCTCACCTAATACAGCTTCACGATTTCTCGTAATCGCAACTGCATGAATGACTGGACGTTCTTCTTTTTGCATACGTGATACAGCACGAACGACTGCGCGGCCAAATGCATCATGATCTGGATGTACACCGTGCTCTGGATAAAATGTAATAATTCGAGATGGATTTACTTCTTGAATGATTGCTTCAATTTTATCTGCAACGAAATCAACATCTTCAAATTCTAACGTTTTATCATGGAAACCAAGCATTCTTAAATCTTGAATCCCCATCGCTTCACATGCATCTTTTAATTCTTTTTCACGGATATTTGGAATCGTTTCACGGTTAGCGAATACGTTCTTCCCCATGTTACGTCCCATTTGTCCTAAAGTACCACACGCATATGTTACAGGTACTCCTTGATCTGTTAATAAGCGAATTGTTCCTCCCGCCGCAAATGCTTCATCATCTGGATGCGGAAATACAACAAGTACATGTCTCTCCATAAGTTTCCCTCCTTCTTACTTAAATGGTGTTAAGCTTAACTCAAGTGCAACTGCTAAGCGACCTTGATTATCATGCCCTGCAAGTAATAAACGCTCTTTATCGTCTACTTCCCAGTGCGTAATACCTTCTGCATATACCCAACCATGATCCATTTTCAAACCAACTCGGTATGGATTCGTTCCAGTAATCTTCCCGCGCTCAAAGCGAATAATTGCATTTCGAATGAATGCTCCAACTGTCATCATCTTTTCGTTAAAGTGTGACGCATACGCTCCGTTCGTTGTTTCTAAATGAATATATACATCTTTATTTACAAAACGTTCAATTTCATTTTGAATAAGAGAACTATCTTTTACTATTTCCATCGGAATTCACCTCTTTAAACCATTTTACGCAAAAATAATGTAAATTGCTATCTCTATATTAGAGGACAATGCTCACTTTTCCTAATAATTTGCACTGTGTTTTTTATATTTTTTATATGATATGTAAAAATCATATTTTTTCCTTCACTTTGTTAAATAGTTTTCTTTCTTTTTTGAATTTGCTACAATATATTTTATCCCGTATTAATATAGCGAGATATATTTCGACAATTGAATACATACTTTAAAGAAGGTGACATGATTGGAACAATCAGCACATGAAGTAGCAAATTGGCAATATTATTTTGCAATTGCCGTATTTTTAATCACGTACGGATTTATTATTTCTGAGAAATTGAATCGTGCCGTAATCGCACTATTCGGCGCTGCTATTATGATTATTTTTGGCGTTGTAGATTTACATACCGCTTTCACATCACATATTCAATGGGAAACGATTACCCTTTTAATTGGGATGATGATTCTCGTACATATTACGAGTCAATCAGGCGTATTTGAATTTGTAGCCATTAAAGCGGCAAAAGCAGCTGGCGGAAAACCAATCCGCATTTTATTATTGCTATCCCTATTAACTGCTGTCGGATCAGCATTTTTGGACAACGTAACAACCGTTTTACTAATCGTTCCTGTTACACTATCCATTACACGTATTTTAAAAGTAAACCCTGTTCCTTATTTGATTTCAGAAGTGCTATTTTCAAATATAGGCGGAACAGCAACATTAATCGGTGACCCACCGAACATTATGATCGGATCGGCAAATAAGCATTTAGACTTTAATGCCTTTTTACTAAACTTAGCTCCAATCGTAATTATTATTTCTATCGTTACACTTGGCATTATTTACTTTATGTATCGTAACAAACTAAAAACAACTACTGAGCAAATTAAAATATTAATGGCATTGAACGAAAAAGATTATATTAAAGATCAAAGCCTCCTTTTAAAATCCATTTCAATTTTAGGACTAACTATTTTAGGCTTTGTACTTCATTCGATTATTCATGTAGACGCTGCGGTTATCGCGATGACAGGCGCTACACTTCTTATGCTAATTGGCGTAAAAGAACATGATATTGAAGATGTATTTGCCCACGTTGAATGGGTAACCATTTTCTTCTTCGCCGGACTATTCGTTCTCGTTGGCGGGTTAATTGATATCGGACTTATTTCTTCACTCGCAAAAGAAGTACTCGACGTAACAAATGGCGATATCGGTTTCGCTGCGGTACTTATTTTATGGGTATCAGGCATTGCATCTGCGACAATTGACAATATCCCCTTTGTCGCAACGATGATCCCGCTTATTCAAGATTTAGCTACCGGGCTCGGACTATCTGTAGACTCTCCGCAAATCGAAGTACTATGGTGGGCGTTATCACTTGGAGCTTGCTTAGGAGGAAACGGAACATTAATCGGCGCATCCGCAAACGTAGTGGTAGCTGGTATTGCAAAACGTGAAGGACATGCTTTCTCGTATATGGACTTCTTAAAAATTGGGTTACCGTTAACAATCATTGCATTACTATTATCACATGCTTATATTTATTTACGTTATTTACTGTAAAAATTGTAGTGCGTGAAATTATATCGACGATTTTTAAAATATATCGATCGTTTCTTCGAATATATCAACGATTTTCTAAATATATCGGCGATTCGACAGATAACATCGACTTACCGACAAATAACGACAACGAAAAAGGTATGCAACTCTACATTGCATACCTTTTTTTCATCACCAAAATATACCTATAATTGCTAAACCACCTAAAATCATACCGCCAATTTGTCCAACGATTGCTGGCGATAATTGAACACCTTTTCTCACTTCAACAACCGGTCTTTCGTGCCTTAGTTGCTGCACTTCACTTTGAAGTTGATGTACACTTCCGTGTAATTCTTTAATTAGTTCCTTCAATTCAGCGACCTCTTCATTTACTGGTTTTGCTTTTTCTAAATTCATTTTGCATAGCTCCTTTTTCTCTAATCGACACATTGTAAAAATTCTCCAACAAGTGCTCTTATTCCTTTCTTCACAGTCTCATTTCTAAATTATTCATATAATAGATTTAAGAATGAGATTTAGAAAAAAGCTTAAATTTATAAATATACCTATTCACAAGTCTGAATTTTCAGTTATAATTAAAATCAATTACATTTTATACCAGTTAACTGGAAAGGAGGGATTATGATTGACTATTTTATCTATCAATAATTTATCCAAAAGTTACAAACATAAAAAAATATTAGATGGAATTAATCTCACAATCAACTCCCCAGGAATTTGGGCTTTAGTAGGTCCTAACGGTGTTGGTAAAACTACTTTTTTAAATGTAGTTACCAACCTTTTGCCAGCTACATCCGGAAGTATTGAATTGATGGGGAGATCTAACAAAGATGTTTCAGTGTTTAAAGACGTTTCTTTTTTACAGGACAATTCTGTACTATATGACTATTTAAACGGCTACGACCACCTTGCATTCATTTGTGATGTGCAAAAAATTTCAAAAGAACGTATGAATGAAGTTGTAAAATATGTAGGAATGGACAGTTACACGAAGAGGAAAATTAAAGATTACTCCTTAGGTATGAAGCAACACCTTCTCTTAGCGATGGCAATCTTAAACAAACCAAAGCTTATGTTCCTTGATGAACCTTTGAATGGTTTGGATCCAACTAGTGCGATACTGATGAGGAATATTTTATTACGCTTAGTAGAAGAAGGTACAACAATCATTCTTTCTTCTCATAATTTATCAGAAATTGACCGTGTTACAAAGAAGATTCTTTTTTTAAAAGACGGCAAATTAATAGAAGAGGATATGACAAAGTACGAAAAGATTTATTATCACTTCTTATTTTCAAATTTAAAACATGCACAACACGTTTTATTACAAGAAAACGTACGAGCAGCGTTAACTAAGAAAGGCCTTCGAATCCAATTAGAACACCACACCATCCAAGACCTTATTAACCTATTTTATTCTCATAACATTAATATTATTGATATTCAAAAAGAAGTTATCGGTTCTGAAAAAAGATATGAAGAAGTATTTAATGTATGTGGTGAAACGACATGAAAATATTTCTATTCGAACTAAAAAAAATGCTCTACTCTAACATTCTCTTTACTTTAATCATTGCTACTATGCTAATCATCTGCGGGTTATTTCTGCATAATGCACTAAAACAAAATATAGTCCAAATGAAAAAAATTGAATTATTTTCTAAATATGAAACAGAAGTTTCTAATCAAGTTACAGGAGATCAAGATACATTAAAAAAAGGACCTAACGCAAAAATTGAATCTCGATTAGAGATTGGACTTCCGCTATTTAAAAATTTAAATCAACTTATACAAGAAGTAAAAGATAACAAGTGGAAAAATGAATTACAGACTGAAATGACAGTGTATGACTTAGCTATGCGCTTTCAACAAGTAGAAGGAAGTTTCTCAGCCAGCGAAAAAGATATGAAAAAAGCAATTCAACTGAATGAAAACTTATTACAACAAGGTTTGCCAAAAGAAGACCTTGACCTTTCCATTCAACCATCTCTATTTATAAAAAAAATAATTTCACTACTACTCAATGCCCCAGGATTTCTTATTTTACTACTCTTACTAGGTACAGTCATTACGAAAGAATTTGAAGACCATACGATTAAGCTAACCTATACTTTACCTATTTCTCGTACTCACTATATCTTAATAAAATTTTTCAGTTTACTTCTGGTTAGTTTCCTATGGGTTTTACTAGTATTTTCACTGTCTTATATACTACCAAGAATATTCGGAAAATCTACCGGTAATATTTTTAATTACCCGCTTTTTACAAAAACAGAAACTATAATTAGTTCAGGTACATACTTAAAAACAGCTCTCACTTACAGTCTATGTTATTCCACTGTAGCTATTTCCTTATTAGTGCTCATTGGATTTTGGATAAGAAATACTCTTGTTACATATTTAATTCTCACTTTTATTTTGAGCTTTGGTTTCATTTTATCAAAAATCGGCTTGAATCCGTTTCTATCTCCCCTTTCCTATCAACAAATAGATCACGTCATTTTAGATAATAATGGATATTATCCATTAGGTGCAGTGGTGTTAATTGGAAGTACATTTTTGCTCTTACTATGTGCCATATGTATGAATCGAAAGCGGGGTGTGTAATATGAAACAACTCTTCCAATTTGAATTCAAAAAATATTTCAAGAAAAAAACAACATGGATTGCAGTATTCACTTCTATTCTTTTCGTTAGTAGTTTATATTTCTTAAATTATTCTGTCGCGAAAGATATCCAGCGTGGAAATTTATCATTTGCACAATATAGCGTTAACATTTCGCAACAGGCTTTAAAAGAACTAGAATTACAAAAGATTGAAGCGGAACGGAATGGCGATGTTGAAAAAATCACAGAAAGTAAATTAGCTATTCAAGAATATCAGCAATCTCTTTCAAAGAAGAACAAATGGATTACGAACTATTCTCAAGGTAATTGGCAAGACTTATATGAAGAAAATGTAAATCAGTTACAATTTATGTTTAAGAGCTCAAAAGGCACTAACTCTTTCCCTCTCGTCATTGAGAAACAAAATATTTCCTTATTTACACCACGAGCAACGTTGGAAGAATTAGTATTACTGAAAAAAATTAAAGCTGAACCATTCATTCAAAATACCATTCATACCCCCTTCCTATTTACAATTTACGATCAATTTACAGGTAGTTCCTTAGAACAATGGGAAAAGAGTACTATGCGTTATGGTACAACTGGTTCTTTATTTTTATATCAAATAATCCAGTACTACTATATACCAGTACTCATTTTATTGGGATGCTTTATTTTCGGAAACAATATCTCTTCTGAAATGAATAATAAGAAGCGTGGTTTACACTTTTACTATACTTTGCCTATTAAGCGAAAATCATTATTTATAACAAAGTATTTTAGTGGATTCCTTTCTACAATTGTTTTTGTTTTACTAATGCTACTTATTCCTTTGTTATGTAGCTATTTTACGAAAGGAGTCGGGAGCTTCAATTACCCAGTCCTTATATATGAAGGATCAGAGCCTAATCCATTTGGCAGTGAGTATAATAGTTTAAATCCCACTAAAGATCAATTTCACTTTATCACTTTGAAAAATTACTTTGGACAAGTATTATTACTAACTGTTTTACTAACGTTTTTTCTATATTCTTTTTACTACATTTCATCACTTGTACTAAAAAGCCTAAGTATTACAACGTCTATTGTAGGTATTATAACTTTTATCGGAATGAAAAGTTTCTCTTCTCCTTACAATCCATTTACTTACGTGAATATTCACAGTGTTCTCACTGGCGAAACAGCGACTTTAGTTTTTAATCCTTCTATTAATCTTTCAAATGGGATTATGTTAACTTTTGTCTTAGGCTGTACTCTTTTATTCGCAGGATACAAACTATTTATAAGAAAATATAATTAGAACTAAAAATAAAAAAGGAAAACTAATACCTACCTTGTTTTCCTTTTTAGTCCATTATTCATATCATCACTTTTATTTTTGCAGCTCAATCCATTCATCCCTTAATATCCCCATAATGATACGATCAAAACACTTCCCATCCCTTTGAACTGCTTCTCTCATACAACCTTCTATCTGAAAACCCATTTTTTTATACAACTCAATAGCAGCTTTATTATAAGAAATAACATCCAGACCAACGCGATGCAAATTTAATTCATAGAAAGCATATTTTAAGATAAGATGGATCGCTTCTCTTCCATATCCTTTCCCTCTATCATTTGCATCTCCTATACCAATTGCTAATAAACCCGTTCTGTTATTCCACTCTATACCATGAATTGCAACAAAACCAATTAAGCGATCATCTTGAACTGTCCTTACCATGAAAGAAACACTATTCGATCTTCGCCCCTTTAATAGACCATCACTTGCTATTTGTTGTATCGATTGCGGGAATGCTACATCTGTATCTACATTCCTTAAATACTCACTATCTTCTTGCCACATAGCCATTACTGCAGCATCAGCTTCTCTCATAGCTGATAATTTAATTGATTTATTTTGAAAAAGATTCATTGTCATTTCAAACTCCCCCTTTATTAAGTAACGGGGATAATTATTCTAGCCTATTTATCCCCTTGTTCTATAAACTGATTTATACACGGGATACTTACAATAAGCGCTGACATTGGCACATCTCCTCTACGTTAAATTACATTCATTGTATAATTTTTCATTTATTCTAACAATAAAAAAAGACCCTCAAAATTTAGAGGATCTTCCTAACGACGAATCGATATTATTTCGTAAACATTTTCTCCGCTTCATCCATTGCCATTTTGTTACCTAAAGCAGAATAGTCAAGCCATGGTTGGTCATTAATAATGTATATGTGCTTATCTTTAACAGCTTTTAAGTCTTTCCAAATTGGTGTTTCTTGAAGTTGTTTAAATGCAGCTTTTGCCTTATCATCTCTATTTACAACAACGAAAATAGCATCTGCATCAAAGTCAGGTAATACTTCTTGTGAAATAATTTCGAAAGGACGGTTTCCATCAATTTTCTCTACACCGTTTGCAGGTTGTAATCCTAAGTCTTGGAATAAAATTGGTCCCATCGGTCTTTTCGTACTAAATACACGTAATTCTTTTGCAGTAACACGAATTGCCATTACTTTTTCGTTATTACCTAATTCTTTATCTATTAAACTTTTTACTCGTTTTGATTGCTCTTCGTAATCTTGAATATATGTATTAGCTTCTTTCTCACGGTTTACAAGTTTACCAACTTGTTTTAACTGATCTCTCCACGTACCTTCATCTAAATTGAAAGAATGTGTTTTTGCAATTTTTTCGTATTTCGCTAAATCTTTTCCCGCGTATTTTTCATCCACATAAATGTCAGTTGGCTTCAATTGAAGTAATGCTTCCATATTCGGATCCGTTACAACACCAAGTTTCTTCGTATCTTTCAACTGCCCTTTTGCATGTGGTAAGAAATCTTTTAAATCTCCACCAATAACAGAGCCTACAGGTTTAATTCCTAATGCCAGTAAATTATTCGTTAAGTGAATGGACATAGAAGCGATTTTCGGATTATTACTTTTTTCAGTTTTTTTCGTTGCCTCTTCATTAGATTTCGTTTGACCACATGCTGCTAATACTAAAATACACATCATGCTAAATAAAATAGTAAGTTTCTTTTTCATATGTTCTCCTCTTTAAAGTATTTATTTTGTTTTTGTAAGTAAATAAAGAAAATACGGTGCTCCTAAAGCTGCCACTACTACACCAGCTGGAATAGAATTTGGCTCGAATATAGAACGACCTATCGTATCTGCTAGTACTAAAATAATCATTCCGATAATGCCAGCTAGTGGAAGGAAATGTTGATAGGTACTACCTACTAACTTTCTTGCAATATGCGGAGCAACTAAACCGATAAAACCAATCCCTCCTGCCATCGATACACTCGCGCAAGATAATCCAACCGCTGTAGCTAAAAGAAGTAACCGTTCTTTTTGAACAGAAACACCAAGTCCTGCTGCCACACTATCACCTAGTGACAATGCATTTAACGTTTTAGATTTTAGCCATGCATACGGGGTTAGTATGAAAATCCAAGGTAATAATGCTAGGACATGAATCCAATCTCTTCCCCACACATTACCAACTAACCATCTAGAAGCGAATGTATATGTCTCATCATTTAACTTGAGGGAGAAAAATAACGAAATCGCACTAAAGCCAGCTGAAACAGCAATACCAACGAGAATGAGTCTAATAGGAAGTAAGCCTTTTGATCGATCACTCGCAAGCATAATAATTAAAAACGCAGCTAGTACTCCCCCACCAAATGTAAATAACGGTATTAAAATCGATGCATTCTCATTAATAGAATGAAAGAAAGTAACGAATATAATTAACCCAAAAGATGCACCTGAATGTAATCCTAAAATACCAGGGTCTGCAAGTTCATTGCGTGATAATCCTTGTAAAATCGCACCGGAAATCCCAAGGCCAATACCAGCTAACATTGTAATTATAATTCTTGGCATACGATAATCGTATAGCACTGTTGCACTCTCAAAATCACCATAACCGAAAAGTGTTTGAATTACTTTAAGTGGCGCTATGCTTAGTGTCCCTGTATTTAAACTAATTAAAATGACAGCGATACTAATACAACCAAAAATTGTAGTTACAGTAATAGCTCTCTTTTTATCTGTGTTCAAAAGATCCTTCACTTATAGCTCCCTCCCAACTTTACGTGCTATATAGAGGAAGAACGGAACTCCAACAAGAGCTACCATAATTCCTATCGCAAGTTCTTTAGGAGGGTTTATTGTTCTTGCCCCTAAATCAGCTAAAACTAATAACATAGCTCCTAATAACGCTGACATAGGAATAATGAGTCGATAATTCACACCAACTAATTTTCTAGCAATATGCGGAATAACAAGTCCTACAAATCCGATAGAACCAACAGCTGAAACAGATACACCTGCAAGAATGACTACTATAATCATCCCTAGTATTCTCGTTCGATTCGTTTTTACTCCTAAATTCGTAGCGACGTCATCCCCCATTGATATGAGTGAAATAGACCGCCCTATCACTGTCGCAAAAAGAATGGTTATGAGAATAATAGGAACTAAAAATTCCAAGTGTTCCCACTTAACCCCTGCAACACCACCAGCGTACCAAAAAGCTAAATCTTGACTTAAGTCATAATAAATCGCGACACCTGAACTTAACGAATGCAAAAGCGCGGCCATAACTGCCCCTGCAATCGTTAACCTCATCGGTGTTAATCCGCCTGATGTTGCTGATCCAATAATAAAAATGAGTACTGTACTTAAAACCGCTCCAATAAAGGAAACAATCATTAAATAGGAATATGGCATATGCGGGAAAAAGGCAAAACTAAGTGCAACTACAAACATCGCACCTGCATTTATCCCAAGCACACCTGCATCAGCTAAAGGGTTTCGCGTTACTCCTTGCATAACTGCCCCTGCGACTGCAAAAGCTGCTCCTACCACTACTGCGCCAATTACCCTCGGGAGCCTTAATTCATAAATAATTTGGTGCTGCGTTACTTTCGGATTATAATCAAAAACCGCTGCCCATACAGTTTGCAAATGGATATCTTTTGCACCGAATGCAATAGCTAAAAATATAGATCCGATTAAACATAAAATTGTTAAGCTCATGAAACATATGAACTTAATATGTATCCAGCGATTATTGCCGGCATGTACAGCAGACTTATGTAACATGTTTCATTTCATCCTTTATATTCAGTTATTTTTTATAATTATTTTTAATTTATAATTATTATTGATAATAATTATCATTTTCATTTAGATATTATATCCCCACTTTTTTTAAATAGCAAACTATTTTTTCACTTCGTTAAATATTAAAATACTTATTACGATTCCTTTCCAAAACTTACAAATACACGCAAAATAGACTACTGGATTATTTTTAAAATTGTAGTATACTTAATCATTATTTTGAGTTTTCTAACAAAAACATCGAAGGTGACACAATGTTCTATACAAAACAACTACTACACTTCACTTACGAGCAAGCATTATCTTGCTTATTCCCAGTCGTTATTTTCTTAACACTAGCCCTATCAAAAATCATTTCTATCCCAGGGTTATACCGCTACGATTTCATACTCATCGTATGTCTTCTTATGCAGTGGATTATGTACAAAACTGGACTTGAAACGAAAGACGAATTAAAAGTAATTACTATCTTCCATCTCATCGGCCTTCTACTAGAAATATATAAAGTACATTTCGGCTCATGGAGTTATCCGGAAGAAGCATATTCAAAAGTTTTTGGAGTTCCGCTTTACAGTGGTTTTATGTATGCAAGTGTTGCCAGTTACATATGCCAAGCGTGGAGAAGATTGCATTTACAAATGCATCATTGGCCAAGGGCTATTTTTGCAATACCTTTAGGAGCAATGATTTACTTTAATTTTTTCACACATCATTTTCTATATGACTTTAGATGGGTATTAACTTTACTATTATTCATCGTTTTCTTTCGAACATTTGTAGAATTTTCATTACGAGGCGTTACATATAAAATGCCACTCGTTCTCTCCTTTTTCCTTATTGGTTTCTTTATTTGGATTGCAGAGAACATCGCAACATTTTTCGGAGCATGGCAATATCCAAATCAGCAGGAAGCGTGGAATCTCGTTCATTTAAGCAAAATTAGCTCATGGTTTTTACTCGTTGTTATTAGCATTATGATTGTTACACAACTTAAACATTTGAAGGCGTTGAAAAGATAACGCTGATTATGTAAAAACAGGTAGCCCATCACTCATTAAAAAGTGATGGGCTTTTTTACCTTCCTTATTAAAGGAGTTACACATTATGAGCTACTACTAGCAGAAGATGTCGCTGCAGATGAAGCGGCAATCGTTGCCATCATAGCTGCCTGTTGTGCTTGTATGAGGACTTCTATCATAGTTTGTAAACCTGTGTTGGTAGCTTTACTTTCCTCACCTTTTTGACTTACGAACAGTTGAATAGCAATAAGAATATTCGCATCTGTATGCCAACGGAATAATTTCTCTCCCTGCAATTTTTCAATCAATGCTTTAATAGCATGAACCTCTTTTTCTCCATCTTCAAGTAACGCTAGTAGCCCGATTGCTGGATAATGCATCTGTTTCACTTTTACCTTTTCTTGTTTTAACAAACTCCAAATGTTTGTACATGTTGCAACTAACATTTCTTCACGAACATCCTTCTTTAGCGAAAGAATATGACTTAAAAATTGAAGATCATTCCCTTTACGCAAACCAGCTTTCGCTAGTTTCTGATAAAGACGTTCTACACGGTCCATAAGTGTTTCTACATTCTCTGATTGTCCTGCTAACAAAACTGCAAGCGGATAATCATTCGTACCTGTAAGAAAAAGATGATCCTCTTTCATACGTTTATATACTTGCATCGAACGCTGAATGTGCGTGCCATGTTGTTCATTTTCTTCTGTTAAAAGCACAGCTGCTGCGAGATAAGTAAATATACTTCGGCTAAAACCACCAGCAACCAATTGTTCATATAAATCTAAAAACTTCCGAAAAGCTTTCTTATAATCTGTAAAGTGAATATCTAAAGTTGCGGCCACCACAAAGCGATGATAAGACTTCAAGTATGAAAACATCCCCACCTGATTCTTAATATAACTACTAATTTCTAAAAAACGTCCAAGATCAAACAATTTATCACTACCTGTATACATAGCAGCAATCATCATACCTGTTCGAGAATCACTCGTTTTCCATTTTAGCTCTCCCTTTAGCTGTCCATATGTATGTGTGTATTGCTCCAACTTTTGTTCTAATGTAATCATAGTATTCACCCCTATTTCTAGTTCTTCTCTATTATTATACTTATATTTCATACAGGTTTTGCAACCTTATTTCTGTATTTCCTTCAATATTTTTCTATTATGTAAAACAAATATAATAACTATATCTACTTTATCAGTATCAAGATTACAAGCGCTTACACCCCTTTAAGCTCAACGACAAAAAGGATAGATA